>JAJZFJ010000168.1 GCA_021805395.1 bacterium | reverse complement strand
GCGTCTCTCCCACAAAGGGTACATCTTCCTATACAATCTGGTAAGCCTATGCCCCCTTTGCAGGCGAGGGTCCCGGAATCCGTCTAGCTCACGCAGGTGGGCTGCAGGATCTCAGCACAGTACTTCTATGCGGTGCAGGCGGCACAGTCGTGGAGAGAAGTGCCGAAAGCAAGGTTCACCCGAGCAATGCAGCTAGCCGTTACTTATCGTCCACTAGCAACACCCCCATCGCAGACAAGATTGTGAAGCCTCGTCCTGGACTGCGATTCAATACATATAGATATAACAGCAATAAATCCCTTCCTTATAATATGAAGCTCGTTATTTCACCTCCATTAGTCATCCTTATAATCCGTTCCGTCGTTACATAACCTCAGGATCTCTACTGTGCGGTACAATAATAGTTGTTATGTCTGAAATATTTGTTAAAAATTTGAATGCTCTCACTGTCTCCAATGTATTAGAAGGTAGCCCTGCCTCCAAAATTGGATTAAAGCCTGGGGATCTTGTGCGCTCCATTAATGGTAAATCTGTCCTGGATATCCTGGATTACAGGTACCATTCCGCAGCTTCACGGCTCAATATAGAGATTGAACGCGCTGGGGAAACCAGTTTCATCATGCTTCGCAAGAAACTGGATGAAGATGCAGGTTTGGAATTTGAGAGCGATCTGGGTGACAGGGTGCACACATGCAAGAACAAATGTGTGTTCTGCTTTATCCACCAGCAGCCAAAAAAGATGCGCAAATCCCTCTATCTCATGGATGATGATTTTCGATTATCGTTCATGCATGGAAACTACGTTACCCTCACTAACCTCTCGCAGGAAGAGTGGGATCGCATACTCGAACAGCGCCTCTCACCTCTCTATGTCTCAGTGCATGCAACCGATCCTGAGCTGCGAGCAGTGTTGCTTGGCAGGTCTGCACCAACCCCAATCCTGGAGCAGCTTGACACTCTGGCACAGCATCGTATCAGCACACACGCACAGGTTGTGCTATGCCCCGGCCTGAATGATGGAGACGCTCTCGACAGAACCCTGGAAGAACTGTCTACCCTCCACCCTTCCGTCACTGGAAGACGAACTGGTGTGGAATCTGTGGCGATAGTCCCTATTGGTCTTACCCGTTTCCGAGAACGCCTTCCAAACATGATGCGTGTGGAACGTGAGTTCGCGCAAAAGATGATTCAGCAGGTGGAAGCGCACGCCAGACGTTTTAAAAACACACTTGGTACACGCTTCGTCTGGCTGGGCGACGAGTGGTATCACATAGCAGGCAAAAGCTATCCTGGCAAGGCTCACTACGAGGAGTTTCCGCAGTTAGAAGATGGAATTGGCACCATGCGGCTCTTCATGGAAGACCTCAAGGCTGTAGAACGCAGGCTGCCTCGATCCGTTCCTGTAGAAGTCAGAGCCACACTCGTTACTGCTGAGCTTCCCGCAGATATTGTGAAACAGATGGTTGAGCTATTCAATAAAGTGGATGGCGTACATCTAAACGTATGCGTGGTGAAAAACAGCTTCTTTGGTGGCAACATTCACATCGCTGGTCTGCTAACTGCTTCCGACATCCTTGAGCAGTTAAGCACTTTCGCTGAACGTGCCGATACGGTGTACCTTCCCTCGATCTGCTTGCGGGATGAGATCCTATTCCTGGACGACCTTACAGTGGAAGATGCACGCCTGCAGTCCGGAATTGACCTTCGTGTAACAGGATGCAAGCCCCGGGACCTGGCAGAGAAGCTTGGTCTCATAACCCCTAATGGCAGACACTGCACAAACTCCAATCTCCCACGTCAAGTTATGGAGGAGCATCCTGTAGAAACCCCCAGCTCCTTATTTAGAGAGTAATTATGGCAACTGCACCATCCTCAAGACGAAAACGGCAATCTGAATCCCTGTTCTTTAACCGTGAGCTTAGCTGGCTGGATTTCAATGCGCGCGTTCTGGATGAGGCTGTTTCCGAACATAACCCCCTTTTGGAGCGCCTGAAGTTTCTCGCCATCTTTAGTAACAATCTGGATGAGTTCTTTATGATACACATGCCAGGTATGCGAGAACGGATTGACGAAGAGACTGGCCGCACACTGGGTGACAGGGAAACTCTCCAGAATTTGCGAGCCGTGAGGCAGAAACTCCAGCCAATGCTAGATGCACTCTACCTCTGTTACCATGAGCTTCGCGGACATCTGGCTAAACATGGTGTCGTGATTGAATCCGTGGCAAATCTGAACATGGAAGACCGGGAACTCCTCAACGCCTACTTTGAGAACGAGGTCTTTCCGGTTCTCACCCCTCTCGCAGTGGATTCGGGACATCCTTTTCCGTACATCTCCAACCTCAGCCTCAGTCTGGCAGTGGCATTGAGAGATCCCCGAACCGGTTTTGAACATTTCGCCCGAGTAAAAGTGCCTGAGCCTCCCACACTTCCAAGAATGGTGAAGTTAGGGGTGGATTCAACGCGTTTCGTCTGGATGGAAGACATTATTGCTGCCATGCTACCCCGGCTCTTTCCCGGGATGGAGATACTTTCATCCTACCCGTTCAGAGTAACGAGGAATGCAGACCTTGAACTGCAGGAGCAGAGCGCAGCAGATCTGCTTGAGTTCATTGCCGAAGAGCTGCCAAAACGGAGATTTGGTGAGTTGGAGAGGCTTGAAGTGGACCGTAACATGCCAGATGCCATGAGAGAAACACTTCTAAAAGAGCTGAAAGGCGTAGGTGAAGAGGTCTATACCCTGGATGGTCCACTGGACTTGGGTGATCTCATGCCTGTAGCCATGCTCGATAGACCCGAGTTGCGAGACCCTCCCTTCACCCCGGGCATTCCAGTGGCGCTTCGCACGTCGGTGGATATCTTCAGTTCCATAAGACAGGGCGATATTCTGCTCCACCACCCGTACCAGTCCTTCGACTGCGTCACAGATTTTCTGCGTGCCGCTGCAGACGACCCTCAAACTCTCGCCATCAAGCACACACTGTATCGTACAAGCGGTGACTCTCCAATACTGGAAGCTCTCATCGATGCTGCAGATAACGGAAAGCAGGTAGCATGCCTTGTGGAACTGAAGGCCAGGTTTGATGAGGCGAACAACATCAACTGGGCGCGTCAGCTTGAGAAGGCTGGTGTCCATGTAGTGTATGGCCTCGTTGGCTTGAAAACGCACTGCAAAACAACCCTTGTTGTTAGACGGGAAGAAGAGGGACTTCGACGGTATCTCCACGTAGGAACAGGAAACTATAACCCGCGCACTGCTGCAACCTATACCGATGTTGGCCTGTTAACGTGCGATGTGGAGATGGGAAACGACGCTACTGAACTGTTCAATTACCTCACCGGCTACGCCAAGCAGGAGACCTACCGTCAGTTTCTCGTCGCTCCCACAAGCCTGCGTAAACGGCTGGAAGAGCTGGTTGCCCGAGAAACAGAGATCAGCACGCCTCAGCACCCGGGACGTATTATCGCAAAGATGAATGCCCTGGTTGATCCCAGGTTAACCCGCCTGCTCTATGCCGCCAGCCAGGCAGGAGTACAGATAGATCTGCTTGTACGAGGCATGTGCTGCCTGCGCCCGGGTGTAGCTGGGATCTCCGATAACATTCGGGTGGTATCGGTAGTTGGCCGCTTCCTGGAACACTCCAGGGTGTTCTATTTTCAGAACGGTGGAGACGAGCAGGTATTCATAGGCAGCGCTGACTGGATGCCCCGAAACCTGGACCGACGTATAGAGGTAGTAGCGCCGGTTCGAAATCCACTCCTGCAGTCCACACTGAAGCAGATGCTGCAGCTGCTTTTGAGAGATAACTGTCAGGCATGGGACCTTCACTCGGATGGAACCTACAGGCGACGCAGACCAGCTACCGGTGAGACAAGGGTAAGTGCACAGACGATACTGCTGGAGCAGCTGGCTGAGTAAGCGGAATCGATCCTCCGATCACAGCTACCTGCCTCTCTGCCAGACCGCATAAAGCCTTCAGCACACCTGCAAATATCTCCACGAGTTCATATGCTGAGATTTGGTATTGAGTACTTTTGTGAATATCTCCTAAAGATGTGTGGGATATCAACAAACCATTATGTCATGATGCAGGTGCTTGCGGCTTATTGTAGTAGCCATTCAGACTTCTCCAACTTCACATTAATTAGCTCTGATCATTGGTGTTCCTTGCAGCGACAACCTTAGCGAACTCGGCTAATAAATGCTGGAATGTCTGGGCAGCCAAAAGCTGTGAGTAGATGGTATTCTTGTGATGGAAGTCCAGCAGATTCACAGTTACACATGCTTCTGGAACAATCACTGTACCCATACAGGCAAGCATCTCATTCAGGGATTCGCATTTCAAATGACCGACCTGAGAGTCCTGCAGCAGACCCACAGGCATTCCCACCAGTTCTCCAGTCATAAGAAGCCAGTTCAGCGCATTCTTTAGCATTCCATAGGTATCCAGTGAGTAATCCGAATTACAGATTAGCAGCCCCTGCGAGGCTTTCAGATGGGCACGAAAGTTCACTACATGATCCAGTCTACGTCCATCACGTTCACTGTAAAAGTGCGGAAGTTCTATCAATCCTCTGTATGGCAGGATATTCATCTCTGATGGCGATGCTATTATGGCAGTGCGTACAAGCGCGGAATTCGAGGCAGCACTACGAATACTCCCTGCCAGTGCAAGAATGTTCATTCGTTATGATTAACCATTAGCTCGCTCATGATCTTCAGCAGATTGCATAAGTAACTGTTTCAGTTCAGCATACTGAAGCGCATACTCCCCCAATAGAGTGTAGGTACCATGGTCGCGCAATTCCAGTGCCATCTTTCGGGCTAAACCCAGTGCCGCCCTGTATGGCCCTCCTCCGATGCTTACCCGACGCACTCCAGCATGATCCAGTTCAGCAATCGAAGGAGATACTGCCGTTGCAAGAATATTAAGCGGCCCATCCACCGCTTCCACAAGCTTTGCTATCAACTGCAGGTTTGTTAGAAATGGAGCAAACAGGCAGTCTGCACCGGCTGAAAAATAGCTGTTCAATCTGATCACTGCCTCCTGAAACTGCTCTTCTGGCGACATATTTGTAATATGAAATGCATCAGTTCGTGCATTTATCACAAAGGGAGTACCCATATCGATTGCCAGTCGGCGTAGGGCGGCAATCTTCTCTCTTTGTAATCCAATATCCGTTAGGGTTATGCCACCTTCTGCACTATCTTCCAGATTTACACCAACTGCACCGGCTAAAAGGACTTGCTGGGCAGTCTTTACCACCTCATCCACAGAGTTCTCACCATATCCAGCCTCAATATCTGCAGTTACTGGCACGCTTACAGAAGAGCATATACGTTTGATTAGGAACATAGCCTCATCACGTGGCACCACCTGCCCATCTGGATAGCCCAAAGTGGCAGCAACTCCTGCACTGGATGTACCTATAGCAGGGAATCCGCAGCTCTCGAAGATACATGCGCTGCCCGCATCCCAAGCGTTCGGCAGGACAAGTATGCCAGGTCCCTGGTGAAGTTGCTGTAGCTTTTTTGCTTTATCATGCTGCGTTGTTGACATGTAGAATGCTCCTGACTGGCTTATGAGTCAAGGGATGGAGTATATGCCAGACCAATCATAAAGCGGTTCCATGCATTGATTGCATTGATGGTAGCAAGAAGTGCAACGTACTGCTCCCCCGAGAAATGTTGACGCACTCTGTCATAAAGCGATTCTGGCACTCCCTGGCGAGAGATCTCTGTGACTGCCTCGGTGAGCTCTAATGCTACACGTTCCGACTCTGTGAAACATGGTGCATCCCGCCAGGCATTCAGCAGATGCAGGCGGTCATCACTTATGCCCACCTTGCGGGCAGATTCTACATGCATAGACAGGCAGTAGGCACATCTGTTCATCTGTGAAGCAAGTACCTTAATCAGCTCCCTAATCACAGCATCCAGCTCAATATCATCTGTTGGTCTGCTCATCTCCTGCATCTTGCGGAAGAGATTAGGAGCAGAAGTCTTCATATCCACTCTTTGGGTGAAATTATTCTTTGACATCGCATCCTCCAATTTTTATGATTTACGCTTGATTATGAAAGCATTATCTGCCTTCTCCAGGCCAATTTTTGGGTAATACTCCATAGCTTCTGGTGCAGAAAGGAGGATGAGAGCTGCACCTTCACCTATCTCATCCTGCACACGTTTTACCAGATCACGACCAATCCCCTGCTTTTGGTAGGCTGAATCCACAGCAAGATCAGACAGATAGCAGCACCAGCTAAAATCTGTGAGGGCACGAGCAATTCCCACTAACTTGTGGTCATCCCAGGCAGTTATGGTTAGGTTGCAGTTGTCTAACATCTGCTGGATACGCTGAATGTCGGCGGTGGGACGCCTGATACCTGACTTGTCGAATAGATCAGCGACCTGCTGGGCTTGAACCATAACATTTTTATGGTACTCAATGGTCATTTGAGAACTATATCCTTCTATATGTAGGTGCGAATAACAAATAAGGATAGCATTTTACATGATATCGACATGTGAATTACACTCAATTTACTGTTAACATCGCCTGCGCGTTTCATCATGTGATTAAATGCCTGTATACATAACTTATAGGAAGAGGTCATGGGGTGTTCGACTGATCAGGACAATAACTCGCTTGTGACTTAGTTTAATTTGCCTGTAATGGGATTGGAAACTATTGTAAAGAGAAGTGTGGAGGCGGTATTGTGCAAACTGAGAAATGCAGATTAGCCATTCGTGATGTTCATTATGGCTGGCCAGTATGCAAGCCCTAACAGTAAAAGGTAAGCAACAAGAACAAACCTGAGGCCATTTGTGACCAGAGCAGGTTTACGGGATCGGTACAGCTCTGCAATTGAGAGGGGAATTGCAAGCAAAACAATCTTGAATACGATAAGACCTACTGGCCCAAACAGTTGCATGGCATATACGGCAAGAGGGTTAACCTCGTGCGCCCTGTTGGTTGCAATCAAGTAGACGGTCCCAAGCAGATCCACACACCCCAGGGCGGCTATCGCCCTGGTTTCAGGAAGCACATGGCGCATTATCAGGTTCTGTTGTTTATCTTGTAACATTGGAATAGCCAACTCTTCAGTAAATGACAGGAAGCATAGTTTGTTCCAAAATGCCTCATGGTTAACTCTTCAAAGAGTTATCGACATTCGATGCTCATTCTTGTCAGTATATCTGATTAAATAACATACTTGGTTACTCTACCTAAATAACGCAGTAATTTTGTTGTGAGAGAATATGGCATGTGATATGCAATCTGTAAAACAGTTATCTCTGAGGGACAGATGATTGATGGTCAAGGCGTATATTCACCGTGAATCAACTTATACCCTCTTCTGATGATAGATGTGTATATTTGACATGCTCTCTTTTTCTATACTATGAGATTATCTAACGGAATCCGGTTATTATTAGGTCGAAACTTATCCAAGATCGAGATAGTTGGACATGTAAGGGTAGAATTTAATACATAGGAGTTTCGGAGTTTCGTGTTTATCTGGAAGACTACATGAACAGATACTGACATACGGTTGAAGACTCAATTCGGTTAAGACTCAGCATTGTGAGCATGCCGAAATTAACTTATATCACATCCAATGAATGTACCCAAGGAGCAGAAAGTCGAATGCAGAAGCACATCATTAAGTTCATCTCAATACTGGTAATATTTGCTGTTTACCATGGCATGAAATCTCCCTGTTTCGCCAGTCAGAAATTTTCAAGCTTAATCGTAGCAGGGAAGAGAATCGGCAGGATGGTACTGGGTCCAAACGGTTATGCCATCCTGAAACATTTCAGTAAACCCAATATCAATGATGCAGGGATGAGCCAGACAAGACAGGTTTGGATGGGAAAAGGCGACAGTCATGCGACTCTCTTCATTCACACAACTGCAAACGGTGCTATCGATGCTAAACCAGAAAATGGTATCACAATTGACTTAATCCGTACATCTTCCAGAAGCTTCCATACAGCCTCTGGTATTTCTGTTCATTCAACTCTTGCTCAAGTAAAGCATGTCTTTCCACAAGTGCATCGGTCACATCTCAAAAGTAGTTCAGTAATCTATGTCGATCGTCAGCACGGTATTGCATTTGAGTTTACAAGAGATGTTGACAGCGCCCGCTGTATAGCCATTGCAGTCTTCCCACCACGGCACCCCTATATCGTTACAAGTGCAGATGTAAATCGGTTAATCCGAGACAATGTGAGTAAGTGAAAGTCTATATATCTGCCCCCTTTCGTTGGGAGTTCATGGGCGTCTGAGAGTGTGACATCCAGCTAAATTGACGGGGTTGGACGAAATGGCATAATCAGACCCAGTTCACATCTATAGTGGAACACCATTTGATATAGAAAGAGGAACTGAAATTTGCTAATGAACCTTATTCACCCAAAACCAAGTCAAAGAGGTAAAAAATTATTCGTGAGTGAAGATTAGTCCAAATACCATAAAATTAATTCATTTACTAATCTAATCTCAATTGTTCACATCGTGATTAATATAAAAAACGCTTGACAAAGTGAGGCGAACATGATATATCTGACAGTGTATGATTACGATGATTCCGTCGAAACCATGCTAAAGCATACGAAGAGTAGTCATGAAATGTATTTCTACCAGAATAATATATTCTGCCGTTGTACTGCTCGCAAGGGCAACACAACAATATTGATATCCTAGGTTAATTCAAGCTTGCTCAGTATAAATGCTGGGTTATTAAGCGAAATTAAACGCGCCGAATTAAAAAGGCCACTTGAGCCAAGTGCTACCACCATCCATAATCAGTTAACTACTGTATGTTCGAATGAGTAAATATTTTCATGACATTGATACTGATCACATCGCTCATCGTTTTCTTTATAAAGTTAATGTGAATTATTGATTTGATTATCTATGATTCACAAAGACATACAACCAGTACAACTAAATGGTGAAGTGGGGATGTCATATTATCTCAATATGACATCCTGACGGCCTTCTTAATATTAGAGAATATTGAAAATCTCCCGACTATACTAGATGAAATAGACAATTAGCTTACTTTATGATGACACATGATTCAAAACTCGAAACGTATTTTGTTTCTCATTTGAGTTTAAATTCAATGACAACTGAAGACTTATTATACATTTCGCAGAAAAAAATGAGTATTTTATCAGAAGATATATTTATTCTGATAAGAAACGACGAAAAATATTTATCGCAGTATCTCCGTTAAACGATCTCCTGAAAATTATCAATATCTTTTTACAGAATTTACATGTTCATGAATCATGTCATGGATGGGTGAAGGGTAGATCAACAAAATCAGCTTTAGAAAAACATATTGCAAATAAGTATGTTGCCATGCTCGATATTGAAGATTTTTTTCGTCTATAAGTTTGAGAAGAATTGTCAATCATTTGATTCTGATAGGATTTAGTAAATCTACAGCGAAATTGATCGCAAATCTCACAACAGTTGATGGGTATCTTGCAGCCGGCTTCTCTACGAGTACTACTATTGCAAATTTAATTTTCTATGATCTGGATAGCCGTATAAGCGGAATTACAACTAGCTATAATTTTGAATATTCCCGCTATGGTGATGATATTATTCTATCAGGGGAATATTATCCGATGCGTCTCATAAAAAAAATCAGTACAATTTTGCTTCATTCTGGATTCAGAATTCAATATTCAAAAAGTAAAATATTAACTCAACATGAATCACGAATAGCACTGGGTTTAAATTTAAATATTAAGGTCAATCCATCCAGAGCGACACGTAAGAGATTGAGAGCAATATGCAATAATTGTTATAGTAATGGGATCAATTCACAGATACCCACTGGTTCATCAAGAGAAGAATTCATAGCCAGGATTGTTGGGCAAATATATTATTACAAATTTATATATCCAACTTCTCTAGAGGTCTCTGAGAAAAAGTTCAAGGCTGCTATTGATCAAGAATAATGAATCATCACATTCTAACCTTAAATTATTCAATCTTAATATTATACATGGTATCTCCATCCAGTTATCTCACCAAATTTGCCGTGTAAGGTTGAAGCTACCGGAATCTTTGTATAACCAATCTATTTCAATATAAACTCGCCCTTCGGCACAAAGAACATTGATAATTGATGTTATATAGCAGTACAAATGCAGAGATGAACACCGTATTATTTTTATTTTTTTACCCTTATGCACAAATTTTACCCACATGAGTGTCATCATAATGCATTGAAATAATCTCATTATTTGCCAGGTTATAGACTCCTTAACCTGGCGGAGTCTCTGTGCCTTCCATCAGAATATTCAGAAGTGGTCTATATACAAATTTTAGATTTCGCTTTCCACCACTGATCTCTTCTAGCATACCTAAATCGTGGAGATGCCTGATAGACTTCATGATGACTGGGTGACTTAATTTCAAAGCCACTCCAGCCTCTATTGTAGAAAATACCAGATGCCCTTGCATCCAGCTATGGAGGCGTGATGCTGAGGAATAGGCTCTTCCTAACTCCTCCAAACTTTCTCGTTCTGTTCTTTCAAGATGATAGATGCGCTTAGCTGTATTCGTTGCCAGTTCGGCGGTTTCAGTAACGCCATGGAGGAAAAAGGATAGCCACTCCTCCCAGTTTCCCTCTATTCTCACCTTTTGAAGCAGTTCATAATACCTCGTACGATTCTCCTTAAAGTATAAGCTTAAATACAGAAGTGGTTGAGTTAGGGCTTTTTCATAACAGAGGAGAAGTGGTATAAGAAGTCTTCCTAATCGACCATTACCATCTAAAAATGGGTGAATTGTCTCGAACTGGACATGTACTAGCGCTGCCTTTATCAAGGAAGGAGTTCGATTCGGTATATCATGCCAGAACTTTTCTAAATCTCCAAGAGACTGGATTATCGCATGGGGAGGAGGAGGAACAAAGAGTGCATTCCCAGGGCGACTACCTCCGATCCAGTTTTGTGATCGACGAAACTCTCCAGGCTCTTTCCTCTCTCCTCGCCCACTCGCTAAAAGATGGCGATGTAGTTCTCTCACAAGGCGAAGCGTGAGAGGTTGGCCTTTGTTCAGGCATTCCATACCATAATTCACTGCTGCGACATAGTTCGATACTTCAGTCACATCATCAATAGGGACACCTGGGATCTCATGGCTCTCAAAAAGCAGCAGATCAGATAAGGAGGATTGTGTTCCTTCGATCTGAGAGGAAAGTACCGCCTCTTTTCGGACATAATAGTAGAGGAAAAGTGATAAATCAGGGATCAATAACCCTAGCCCATCCAGACGACCAAGTGCTCTATTGGCCTGTTCAAGGGCATCTGAGAGCGTGTCATCCATCTGAATTGGCGGGGTTGGAGGCAACGGTGCCGGGATGAAAGCCTTATAAGGCTCTACCGGAATCCTTTGAAGTAGTTGTGTTCCCTGTAGTCCACGTTTCATAGAGTTCTTATGTAACGATCCTTTCATAAGAAAATCCTTATGTAACTTTAAGGCCTTAAAGTTACATAAGGTGTGTATTTTCAATCTACCAATACCCTTTTTAGCTGCTCATTAAGGAGGAAGCTAGCAAATCATCATACCATACCATTAGTTGAATGGCACTCACGAATGCACAGAATCATTGACTCATCATGCGAATCATCCCGGTCAGGTATATTTTCATTCTGTCTAGCAGAGTGATAAATGCATCTTTCTCTGATAATCTGGTTAAAATCTGCAGGAGTTGCCGCATAAAGTTAAGGACAACTCATTAACAGGATGCACCAGATATTCATCTTTCATTATTAGCTTATGTATCTAGACCATGCTTCAGGGTCAATCCCCATAGCTGCTACATCTCTTTTGATGTCATTCTTCTTGGTGTACTCAAGATATGTAAGATACCAGATTGGCCAAAGGAAAAATCCTGCGATCATAGTAATCACAAATGTTTTATTGGCCTCACGGTATCGACGTTCAAGTTCGTATAGTGGCACAGGTTGTCTCGGTAGCTGCGTATACCCAAACTGGGACTGAGGTGGATATGAAGCCTGCGGATAAGGAGGAGGCATGAAAGCCTGCGTCTGAGTGTTGCGAGGGCCTTGTGCTGAAGAAAAATCTGTTAAGAATTTGTGACCGCATTGATTATACACGAGTGATTCAAGATTGGTTTGCTGGTGGCATACTGGACACATTTTAAAAGAGGGTGGCTGCATTTAGTTATCTACTCCTGCACATTATTCAAAGATAAATCTTTTCTATAGATAGGTTAGTATAACTCTCAAATGCCGTGTTTGAACATTATGCCTTCAATGAATGATTAAATTGCTCTCACAAAATTGGCAGGTAGTCAGTTAGCTTATCTACTAACCTAAGAAACAGTAGGATATGCTATTGGAGAGTCTTATCTATAGCGAAATTAATCTGCCTTGAAACAGTAAACAGTCACCAAACAACTATGCTTTCTTGCTGCGACCTCTTCCATAAAGGGTTTTGGTTTTACCCAGTGCACCGGTCTTTTCGTTTTGGCCGATCTTGGAGGCTGGGACCAGTTTTCTCAGGCTATCCACCTCATCACGAAGTTCTGCAGCATATTCAAAATTGAGGGCACGGGCTGCCTCCTTCATCTCCTTTTCAAGCTTGCCAATCACCTCTTCAATCTGATTGGAGCTCATGGTTGCTGTCTCTTCATGAAGACGCCTGGAGGTGTTGGTGACGCCGTAAGGCGCTGTCTCCTCCGCCACCTTTTCAGCAAGGATCAACTCCCTCACCGCCTTTTGCACCGTCTGGGGTGTGATGGAATGCTTGAGGTTGTACGCTAGCTGCTTCTCACGGCGTCTGTTCGTCTCGTCAATAGCCCGCTGGATAGAGCCTGTGATGTTATCGGCATACATAATCACCTTCCCTCCAACGTTTCGGGCCGCTCGGCCAATCGTCTGAATCAGCGAGGTTTCAGAACGTAGAAAACCCTCCTTGTCGGCATCGAGAATTGCCACAAGAGTCACCTCTGGCAGGTCGAGACCTTCTCGCAAAAGGTTGATTCCCACAATGATGTCGTGAACTCCCAGACGCAGGTTTCGAAGGATCTCGGATCGTTCCAGCGTTTTGATATCCGAGTGAAGGTATGCAACCTTGAACTTCAAATCCTGCAGATACTCAGTGAGATCTTCTGCCATCTTTTTGGTGAGGGTGGTTATCAGTACCCGCTCTTTTCTCTCAACACGTATCCCTATCTCATCAATGAGGTCATCTATCTGTCCTTTGGTTGGTCGTATGATGATCTCAGGGTCTATCAGGCCCGTGGGACGAATAATCTGCTCCACAATCTGGGCGCTATGCTCGCGCTCATAAGGTCCAGGTGTTGCCGATACAAGTATCACCTGTCCTATTCGCTCTTCGAACTCATGCCATTTCAAAGGTCTGTTATCTGCTGCTGAGGGCAGACGG
>JAJZFJ010000185.1 GCA_021805395.1 bacterium | reverse complement strand
GCAACATATATTTGCACTTTTGCGAAGATATTAGACTGGACAAGAACGGATGCCCAGGGGAAGGAGAGAGATTACACAATAGTGTAACATTGGTCTAAAATCTATTGACACATTCCGTGCGCATGTAAATATGGGATTAACGATCTATTATTATTGGCAGTTGCCTTTTGTGAAAGTAATTTCGGCTTTGCAGGACCCCAGCCATGTGATCCAAGACGGGTACACAATCCATTCAGTTGCCATTTTTGCCCTACAAAGAAGAGTCTGGATTCTTTGAAATATTGTAATGGTTGTTATCCTACGCTAGCAGAATCAGCATGTTGTGCAGCTCATACAATTAAAGATAATAATGGATTGGGTGGTGGTGCCTGGGGACATACACCTACATGTGCACCTATAATAATGGCAGAAATGATAAAAATGTGTAAAAAGGCAAAACTATAATGAAATCATATAGAAAATTGGAACGAGCTTTGCTAGTTCTCTCAATAATAACTTCTGTTTATTTAACTCAATATGTAATTGTAAACTACAAACCTAAAAATGTTAATACTACTAGATTAATATTCAAAAGTTTGGAACAACATCAGAAAAAGGTATCTAAAACAACTACAGTAATTAAATCTAAACATACTTTCTCACAACCATGGGTATTTATGGCTGGTCCTCATTATTTGTGGAAACTTTCTCGGTGGTTAGATTATATTCAAATCATAGATCTTGATAATGGAAATAAGATATATGCTAATTTAATTCATTATAAGCCTAAGTTAATTGGAATATGGCAAGCTCTCAGCTGTCTTGGACTTCCGAATGGAAATGCATGTGTGGAGAATGTTGATGGTATTGCAGATGTTTTTGAATTCAACCATTACGGTAAATTGATATATAAACTGTCAAATTATGATAATGTAAAAATACCTTTTTATATAAATGGAAAATTATACGACCATCGTGATAACTTTGGTCTTACATCGGGTGCCTGTACTCGTAGGGCTTCCCTACTTGGGGTTTATAAATCAAAGATATTTATCATGCTGTATCATTGGAGTACTGGATCATACTTGGATGATCAGCCAAGTATCTTAATTACAGATCTTAAACTGCGACCACTTGAAAGGAGATGTTATCTAAAGGATAATCAAGCTGTCTTAAGACATTATATCCCTGTCTATCCATGGCTTAATGGAACTACTTACTGAGAATTATAAGCAGTTCAATAATTTTACTAGTATTGAAATAGATCGTATATTTGTGACGGTGAAATGTTTTGTACCATATAGATACAACTAAATTCCCCTTTCTTGTGAGATCATATCTCATGATCGATATTGCAAGCTGTATGCAACATATGTCGGTACGACAACAATATGAATGCACTGTCTAACCTTAATGTGTACATGATACATGATTGTCATGGGGGCGACGACACGTACACCGATTCACCTGGAATGTGGGGTGTGCTGGTGTCGCAATGGCAGTCGGCACAGCTTATCGATAGCTGGGATGCAGCTGGATCGTCGTTCTATGGCTACGACAGCCAGAGCAGCACCCACCTGCTGACCAACGCGTCAGGGCTGGTTACCGACAACTACGCCTACCGGTCATTCGGCACCGAGTGGCAGAGCGGCAACGGCAGCAGGAACTCCTACCGGTACGTAGGGCAGTACGGCTACTACCGGGACAGCACAGCCATGCAGTACGTGCGGTCTCGGTACCTGGACGTACAGGCAGGCCGGTGGGTAAGCCGGGATCCGCTGGAGGTTGATGCTGGCGACAAACCACATAATCTCATAACATATAGTTACTCAATTTAGAACTGTATCAGAATCAACTCAATTGTCATCTTGCCTCACCACGGCACAACGCCATCCTCGTCGAAGTATCCACCTGTTGGGCCGTCTGCGTCCAAAGTTGCCAGATGTACAGCAGCAGTGGCTCCCTGCTCAACCGTTCTGGGTCCACTATGCTGGTTAAGATCAGTAGCTGTATACCCTGGGTCAGCGGCATTCACCTTGATTGCAGTATCCTTCAACTCTGAGGCCATAATAACAGTCATCATGTTGAGAGCAGCCTTGGAGGTGTTGTAGGCAATCGGCTTAATGCCAGCGAACCCCCAGTTGGGATCGCTATTCTGGGTAAGAGATCCCAAACCACTGGAGAGGTTCACAATTCTGCCAGCTTCAGCTTTAAGGATGAGTGGCAGCATCGCTTTCGTCACTGCAAACACTCCAAACACATTGGTATCAAAAGTTTTTTTAATGGTCTCTAACTCAACGGCCATTCCATCACCTCTATCAAGTGCTATCCCGGCATTATTCACAAGAATGTCCAGCTTCCCGTACTCGGAGCTAATCTTGAGAGCGGCATCATCAATCGTCTGCTGGTTTGTCACATCCAGTTCAATTGCATGTGCGTCCAGTCCCATAGATCTTAATTCGCATGCTGCAGCCTCTCCCCTTTCCATCGAGCGTGCTCCTAACAGTACAGTGATTCCTTGCGAGGCGAGTTGTCTGGCAATCTCCTTGCCAATCCCTTTGTTTGCTCCGGTAACCAGTGCCAACTTTCTGCTGCTCATGCTAATCCTCCAAATGTAAATAATGTGAACTCTCACTAATTACGAAGGAGATGCATAAGATAATGAACCTAATCAGAAATTCTTCTCCTGAATTCTGGATGTGATCCAAAGCTGTGACGTAGCAATTTCATATATTCAGGCTGAGAAAAGAATTAGAAGCTCATTGTTTAATTGGATTCAGTTAGTTCAGAAGCTGTGAACCGTTCACCAACTCATGCAGGAATAATTCAAGGGATGCCAGATATCATAATTTTTATTAAAATGCCGGGCAGGATATTCAATCGAGAGTCCTGCAACAACTATTGCCCTGCCTCCGGTTAACTGCTTCTAGCATGTGAGGGCGAAACGAGTAATTTGTGCGGTGTTGTATGTCTATCCAACTTGTTCAATCATAGCAATGTGGTAGGTGATATTAGGAATAAGGATAAGGGTGAACATTGCCCACACTATCTTCTCGGGAAAGACAAAATGTAATGTTGGGTGAGGGTATGCAAACACAACTATCCAGGTAAGCGCGCATGTTGCATAGGCTAAAACTGCTGCACCAATTGCAGTATTCTGACTTCGTGGATAGTATGCGCGTATCAGATATCCGAATACGACCGCATCTCCAAATGTGAGCAGTCCGATGGGCCAATAGAGACGGGCGAGCAGTCCTATTATCAAACTGAGCGAAACAACACATAGGGTAATTGGAACTGCTGCGTTGCGTTTGGGGGTCAATGGAATGTCAATGGTGCTACCGGTGTTCTGTGGAATGGTGATGGTGGAACGAATGCTTCCTGAACCAGACATGTATGTGCCTGCAGGCTGTGAACTGGATGCACCCGCAGGTTTTGTCGTGAGTAGTTCAGGTGAATTCAGTGTAAGTGGAACTGCGTTTTCAATATTCTCATTTTGGCTTGTGATAACGGGTTGGTTCTGAACCGCTTGACTTTGTGGAGAAAGTGGATTTTTTGTCCGGGAGAATTTCTCATTGATAGCAGCACAGGAGACACAGAATGCACTCTCCTGAGCGATACATTCCGGACAGCATGCTCGTCTGCATCCTTCACAAACTCTAATTGAAGGGCGCGTTTTATGGATGGAAACTTGAAGCATTCATCTCGAGATTCTCCGTTCTACATCGGGTCAAATCAGAAAGTTTACATCTTGCCTGCAATTTGAATAACGCAGTAATTATAGCACCTCATATATGGAACTCAATCATGATTTTATATTCATGCGTCTACACGGGGTAATAATGTTTGCCTATATGAAGTATTGATCATTCAGCTTATGCTTTCCTGATTTACCGGGTGAACCCTGTGAATGATGCTCCTAAGATGAATTTTAAATACTATAAGGTATAGTTTCAGAAAATGATTTATATTTCCTGCTGATGTAATGGTTTAAAGGAGCTATGATGATCAGTCTTATCAGGATTATTGCGCGGTCTCTAAGTGATCCAAAGATGGTATTAGTCTCACTCATGTTTTATGCAGCTACCATTGGAATGTTTATTTTGCTAATGAGAATGTATAACTCAGCGATTAACACTTCAGGTGGAGAGGGTGACAGTCCAGCAGCTCAGTCACAGAATTACAATCAGTAAGCATTCTCTTCAGCATTTAAATTAATTGCAATGCATAGCCAATCTCCATATATGCAACTCACATCTGAGCCTTTTTGCGGGGCAATTTATAGCTATTGTGAGCTGCTGAATGCCCACTATGCAGATCGGCTCCAGTCGATATTTCTGTTTGGAAGTGTGCACCGAGGAGAAGCAGATCCCCTGGCTTCTGATCTGGATTTCATTGTTGTAACGACAGATGGGTTTAGTAGTGAGGATAGAGAGTGGGAGATGCTGCGCTGGCAGCATCAGGAGGCTGTTGGTGAGAATCTGGATTCAAACGTGATCAAGATAGATTTAACCCGTGCCTCATCCCGTTCTGAGATACTGTCTGCACTGTTTCCTGAAACTTCTAATCTATTACAGCAAGAACTCATACTACAGAAGGTTCTGAATGGAAAATCCATCGATGTACATGAGCATACTATTCTCAAAGCGGCACTTTGTGCGAGAACTCTACTCTATGATAGCACATTAGTCTACGGTGAAAATCTGCTTAGAAATGCCACATTTCCAGCAATGGACACTCTATGGGCCAGGTTCTATCTCACAGCACCTTACTTTCTCGTTCAGAATACACTCTATCCACAGAAAATTATCCCAATTAACTGGCCATTCCCATTACAGCCGCTTCATCCAGATGAAAGCAGAAGTTTGCGGAAATTAGCCCGAGTGGGTGTAATATGCTGTGCGTGTATACTTATGCATGAAAGGGCATTCAAATCTTGGGAAGCTGCGGTTGTTCTGCCGGCTGTGGGAGAGAGATATCCACAATGGAGTGCTATTTTGGGAAAGACTGATCAGTACTGCACCAAAACGGAACAATCCATATCCAAAAACTCTGTGTTATCATATCTGAATGAGCTGTTTGAGTTCATGGAATGGACAAAATCTACTATGGAAAGATCCTGCCACAAATAAATCCCTAAACACAATAGATATTGTCAGCCTGCTGTTCGAACGAGTGAACATAATATTCCAGCTCTGTATAAATGGGTATCGTGCATCTACACTGCCACATGCATTCGTTACCATCTTTCTAAAGCTTTAACGTCCCATTATTATCCTGTGCCATTCGCACATGCTTCTGTAGCATAATATCCTCTATTTTTGTTTTGTCTACTTCACCTGTGTCGAAATACAGTTTTCTGGGTGTACGAAACCGTTTAGACTTGCATATCAGCATACCGATTTTTTGAAACTGAGGGTGGGTTTCTATCCTGTACCACTCTATCTCTTGCCAGCGCATTATTTGAGTGCCTGTAATACCCCTATCAAGAATTTTGTAATGTACTGTGGCTTTGGATGATACTCTGAAGTTTACATGAATATGAATTGGTTAGATACATAAGAGAACAGCCATCCGTAATGACATTATAATATAGCTATCTGGTACAAGTCTGTACAAAATGTATACACAAATGGCAGCTAAAATGACAGACCATTTTATTGTAACCATATACATATTTCTTAGCAATGGCATACCTTCTATCTGCCACTGCCAGGTGGTGAATTCTTTAGGCTTATCCCATTCAAGAATGGTTGTGGTCTCCTCTATTCAGGACGGGTGAATAGTAGTATCTGTCTTGATGTACGAACAACTTTGGCTAATTTCAGATTGACTGGATTGCGTATATCACCGCCTCATCCATCTCCATGCTTTCACCCTTTTCCGCAGCGTTATTATATTTCTGTTCGCTCATTTTTTCCTGTGCTTCTCTAATCTTTGCTGCATAAACTACATATGCTTCGAACAGAGCCAGGACTCCATGATCCGCATGCATTCTCCTGGAAAATGCCCACAAACAGACTGCCTGAGAAGGTTTGTTCAGAGCTGCAAGATTTCCAGCAAGAGCGGCAAATACAAACATTGCAGAACCGTTATCTTTCACGTGGGCATAGTATCTGAGAGCGTTTCTGAGAAGATTTGCTGACTCCTTGTATTCTCCGAGATTGAACAGGACGTGTCCGAGAAAACGGGAAAGTTCAGCTACATTTTTCTCGTCATGGAGCTTTGTATATTTTTTCAGGCTGTAGCTGTAGAGTAGTTTGGCTTTCTCGAAATCATGCCCCATGTTCGCAATATTTCCAAGGGTTGTCACTGAGGAGGCTTGGCCTCTTACATCGCCAGTCTCTTTGCAAATTTCAAAGCTCGCATCCACGCAAGCTATCGCCTCATCCACCCTCGTCAGAATACAGAGCAGGGTAGCTTTTCGGAGAAGGGCATTGGATAGTCCTTTTGCATCACCCAACTCCTCGTAGATTTGGATGCATCTTTCAGAAAGCACAAGCCCTTTCGAATACTCAGCATGGAGTAAAGCCTCATTCGCCTGTTCCATTAACATTTCTACTTCTTCCTGCATCCTGTTTCCCCTATACTCTAAAACTTGTTCACATAAGGCACATGCATAAGCGGAATATTTCAAAAGCAGCAGCTTTGGCTTGAACAAACTGACTTTCCCGCAGTGAACTCTAATCAATTCGATATTAGCTTGACATATCTGAAGCCAAAGTTGTACACTATGCCTGCAATCGGGGCTGTAGCTCAGTTGGAAGAGCGCTTCAATGGCATTGAAGAGGTCAGGAGTTCGAGCCTCCTCAGCTCCATTGTTTCGATTTGCAGACTATCCGGGGTGTAGCTCAGTTGGCAGAGTGCATGTTTTGGGAACATGATGTCGCAGGTTCGAGTCCTGTCACCCCGATCTATTTTTTCTCCTGTTTCAACTCCCTTTGCCATTGATCCAGTTTCATGAGTGCTTCCACAGGTGTCAACGCGGAAAGCTCCAGTGTCCTTAGCTGCTCCAGAACAGGATGTTCCTCCTGCTCAAACAGGGTGAGCTGTATCTTCTTTTTCCTTATTGGCTCCATGGAATCAGCAGCTGCCAGCTGTTTCCCGGCGCCAGCGCTGCTCTTCTCCAGACTTTTCAGCACCTGAAAAGCTCTATCTAGCACTTCCGATGGAATGCCAGCCATGCGAGCCACCTGGATGCCATAACTTTTGTCGGTACCTCCCGGCACAAGCTTTCTCAGCCATATGATCTGATCGCCACGTTCTTTCACCGATACGCGATAGTTTTTCACAACCGGCATCTGGTTTTCCAGCTCATTAAGATGATGGTAGTGGGTGGCGAAAAGGGTTTTACAGCCTATTTTTGCAAGGTATTCTGCCACAGACCACGCGATTGAGAGGCCATCGTAAGTGCTGGTGCCTCTGCCAATTTCATCAAGTACCACCAGGCTGCGTGGTCCGGCGTTGTTAAGTATATTCGCAGTTTCATTCATCTCCACCATGAAGGTGGATTGGCCGCTGGCAAGCTCATCATGTGCTCCTACACGCGTGAAGATGCGATCGACAACCCCAATGGAGGCACTGTCTGCTGGCACAAATGATCCTATCTGAGCCATAAGCACGATGAGGGCAGTTTGACGAAGGTACGATGACTTGCCGCTCATATTGGGGCCTGTGATGATAATGAGTCGGGTGAGTTCATCCAGCGTGCAGTCATTGGGAATATAGCTGGGCGACAGCCGTTCTATCACTGGATGACGCCCGCCTCGTATCTCAAGCCGGTTCTCATCGTGAATCTCGGGACGGGTGTAGCTGTGCCTTGCTGCAGTCTCTGCGAAGGAACAGATAAGGTCAAGTTCGGCAGTAGCTCTGGCAACAGAGAGGCATTCCGATGAGGATAGTGCCACTCGCTCCCTCAGGCCAATGAACAGTTCGTACTCCAGTTCAACAGCTTTCTCGTCGGCATTCAGTACGCTGGCTTCAAACTCCTTGAGTTCAGGGGTGATATATCTTTCACTGTTTGCCGTAGTCTGTTTGCGTATATAGTTGGCAGGCACCTTGTCGATGTGTGTTTTTGTGATCTCAATATAGTAACCAAATACATTGTTGAAGCCTACTTTAAGTGAGGAGATGGCAGTAGCTTCCCGCTCTGTAGTCTCCAGGTTGGCTATATAGGCTCTGCCAGTGGCTGCCATAGATTTGAGGCGGTCCAGTTCATCGTTATAGCCCTGCCGAATCATGCCTCCATCCCTAAGCCCGGCAGGTGGCTCATCTGTGATGGCACGGGCGATCCTTGTGGCTATTTCAGGAGGAACAGCTAAGCGATGCCTGATATCCTTCAGTAGTGGGCTGCCAGTGGCATCCAGTGCAGCTGATATGGCAGGAAGCCGCTCGAGAGCCGATTTCAGGGCGACGAGGTCTCGCGCATTTGCCAATCCGGCAGCAGATCGGCTCACCAGCCTTTCGATATCTCCCATGCCATGCAGCAGCTCGCGAATATCACCTCTAAGCATGGTGGATTTAGAAAGCTCTTCAACGGCATCATGGCGGTACGATATCTTTGCGGTGTCCAGCAGTGGCTCTTCAAGCCATCTGCGCAGCATTCGTCCACCCATGGGTGTGAGGGTTTCATCAAGTGCTCCGAGGAGCGTACGATTCTTGCCACCTTCACCCATAGGCGTAATAATTTCCAGATGCCTCCTGGCAGCAGCATCCAGTGTCATAAAATCCCGAATGGAGTATGTGCTGAGGGATCTGATATGCTGTAGAGCCTGCTCCTGATTTTGCTTCACATATCTTAAAAGCAGCGCACAGGCATCAAGTCCGGCTGAATACTCCTCGCATCCAAATCCTCTGAGAGACTGCGTCTGGAAATGTTCCAGCAGCATGGATCTGCTATCCTTGCGTGAGGTTTCCAGATTGTTACTTAGAGTGATGGGGGCGTTACACATGGATTTGATGGCTTCAAGCCATTCAGAGGAAGTGGTATCTGCCACCAGTATTTCAGCTGGTTCCAGTCGTGCAATCTCATCGAGGGTGAGGGAGCTTCGTCTCTCCCCCTCAATTTCAGTAGTAAGAAACTCTCCAGTGGAGACATCCAGAATGCTTATGCCTGCCACAGGGTCACCCACAACAGCCGCCAGAAGATAGTTATTGCTGGAGGACTCCAGCATGGTATCTTCCAGCACAGTGCCTGGTGTCACCACGCGCGTCACACGCCGTTTCACTAGGCCCTTTGCAAAGCGCGGATCCTCAACCTGATCCATGAGGGCAACCCGATGCCCCTGTGCTATCAGACGGGCGATGTACCGCTCCACAGCTTGATGAGGCACACCCGCCATTGGGACGCGTATGCCTCCATCTTCCCTTCCGGTGAGGGTAATCTGCAGCTCAGAGGCTAAAGTCTCGGCATCCTGTCCATAAGCTTCGAAGAAATCACCCACGCGTATGAGGACGATGATGCCCGGATGTTCTTTCCTCGTAGCAAAATACTGCTTGAGTAGAGGTGTTGCGCCCTCGTAGTCGTCAGGTACGGACTCAAACTTGACACGGACACCATTCGCCGCGTCTGTCATGTTTAAAGCTGCCTAACAAACAGTCTGGATAAACTTACTGCGGCACACAGCTTCACCATATCCCACACAAGGAACCATCCTGCACCAGCAATGAACGTAGCAGGCAGGGTGGCATGAGGCAGGAAGAATGAGAGCTGCATGCATCCCATGAGGTATATGAGGGCAAGAGCTGAAAGCGAGACAGCCATTCGACGCTGAAGGTTACAGTCTTTGCCCAGCCCGGATATCCAGGCTGCGAATGGATAGGATAGCAGATAGCCGCCGGTTATCCCAAAAAGGTGCATCAGTCCGCCATTGAAGTCTGCAAATACAGGAGCACCCAATGCGCCTAAAACAAGGTACTGCAGTTGCGAAAGTGCACCCAGACGCGAACCCAGAAGCAGCCCGCTTAACAGGACGGCAAACACCTGTAGAGTTACAGGCACTGGCGTGAAAGGAAGGTGGAAAGATACCTGTGCACACAGTGCCGTAACCATTGTACCGGCAGCTGCACCCCTCCAGTCCTTGGTCCATAGCGGCAGCTGATAGTGAAGTTGTGATAATCCCGTTGTCGACGTCAACTCGTTATATCTCCTTGAAAAACGCTTTAAACTGTGTGGTCAGAAAGAACACGCCATTTAATAAAGTCGGTTGTGATCTCTCCTCTGCCAAAAAACGCATTGCTGAGAATTCTTTGCTGGAACTGAATATTGGTTTTTACCCCCACAATTTTTGTTTCGTGGAGACAGCGCAGCATGCGCTGGATAGCCGCCGGCCGGTCTTCAGCCCAAACGATAATTTTAGCTAGTAGAGGATCGTAGAAAGGCGGCACATTATACCCTGCATAGATGTGGGTATCCACCCTCACGCCATAGCCGCCAGGCATCATCACATGGGTGATACAACCGGCGCTGGGCGAGAAGTTCCTGTCGGGATCTTCAGCATTGATGCGGCATTCTATGGCATGCCCTGAGAATTTAATATCTCTCTGGCCCATTGGCAGTTTCTCACCAGATGCCACCAGAATCTGCATTTTAACAATGTCTACACCTGTAACCATCTCTGTAACACAGTGCTCTACCTGAAGGCGTTTATTCATCTCCATGAAGTAGAAATTGCCTCTGGAGTCTGCTATAAACTCAATGGTGCCTGCACTTACATATCCAATAGATTTTGCTGCTTTAACTGCTGCCTCACCTATTTTGGATCTTTGAGACGGGGAGAGCTGGATGGCAGGGGATTCCTCGAGAAGCTTTTGATGGCGCAGATTCTGTACTGAACATTCACGCTCTCCCAGATGTACAACATGTCCGTGCTCGTCACCAAGAATCTGAACCTCTATGTGCCTCGGCTCTTCCACATACTTTTCCATATACACTTCAGAGCTGCCAAACGCTGCACCAGCTTCTGTTCTAGCCATATCAATCTGGCGAACAAGCTCTTCCTCATTCTGAACCAGTCGAATGCCTCGTCCACCTCCACCATGTGCCGCTTTGATAAGCAGTGGAAAGCCTACTTTTCTTGCAAACCCCAATGCCTGTTTGTCATCTTCCAGCACACCATCTGTACCCGGCACAATGGGCACTCCAGCAGCTTTTGCTGCATCCCTGGCACTAGCCTTGTTATTCATGCGCTCCATAACACTAGCTGGAGGACCTATGAATTTAAGGCCGCACATCTCACAGGCTTCCGCGAAATTTGCTCTTTCAGACAAGAAGCCGATTCCCGGATGAATGGCATCCGCATTCGTGATGCGGGCAGCAGAGATGATGTTAGGCATATTGAGATAACTATCTTTTGGTGCGGGAGGACCAATACATACTGCCTCATCTGCCATCTGGACATGCATGGAATCTGCATCCGCAGTGGAGTGAACGGCAACGGTTTTAATCTTCATCTCTCTGCACGTTCGCATGATACGAACAGCGATTTCACCACGATTAGCTACTAATATTTTGTCGAACATATGTTATTTGTCTGCCTTTATTCGGTAGAGAACTTGTCCATATTCCACAGGCTGGTTATCATCCACCAGAAGGTCTTCAATTGTACCCGAGATGCCCGCAGTCACCTCATTCAGAATATCCATAGATTGAATGGAACAGAGTGTTTGACCTTCCGACACTTTTGCGCCTAGCCCAATAATAGGTTTGATGTGTTTGAATAGACCAACGTAAGGGGCTGTTACCTCAACAAGTTCTTCGCTCTGCTGGGAAGATTTAGGCTCTAACCGATCATGCATTTGTGTTTCAAAAACTTCGTCAACTTCATAGTCAGAAACAGATGTCTCTAGTGAATGGTGGGATTTCTTGATTGTAACTCTTTTATCCCCCTGTTTAAGGGTAACTTCGCTGATATTAGAGTTCTGCACCAGTCGTACAAGGCTATCCAGTTCGTCTATATTCATTCGTAGTCCTGTTATAGTTTGAGTGTTAGGAAAACATACTCCAGCGCTCTTAATGCAAATGAGAGCGTTATGAGCATCATACAAAATATTAAGATACCCTCAATCAGTATGGAACCGGTAATATCGGTGGTGATCATACTGGTGCCAACAGAGCCTCCGGTAAACTGGATGTGCGCGACAAAGCTGTCAATGCCATGCAAAAATGATGTCAGCCAGCCTTGAGCTGTTGAAAAATTCAGCACAAAGAAGAGAGGGATGGATATGGTTACTAGCGGAGAGAACAGGTTGTATTTCTGCAGTTGATGGTCATTAAAAATGATGCAGTTATGGCACCTCTGCACTTTTTGCTTTTTTGTGAGCGGCTTTCCTATTGGTATTCTTGAGCCACGTGGTCCTGGTCGAGTTGCAATCTTTGCCTTGTCTTTAATATTCTGTTCAATTGCCAGATCACTTATGGGTATAAAGCCCGATGGCTGCCCACCCAGAGTAGGCTTGCCTTGATCACTGTTTCCTGTCATAGCTACAAGCATGATCTGCTCTTCACACATGCAGCCAACACCCTCTTTCCAGCATTTTGTGCGACCCAGATAGATAGGGCAGTTGGGTCTCAACTGTTCTCTACAATAGGGGAGCTGCCAGCATTTTGCAGTAGCACCTATGAGAGCACGGGGAGTGTTTTCCTTCTTGACATCGTTTCCTAATTTAATGGCAGTCAGGTCCACACCCTGCCTGGCTTCCATTACTCTTGCCCACAAATTTCTAAGCAGAATGATACCGCCAGCGACAGCGATCATTATCGCCACGTTCTGCAGCTCATGCATTGTGGCATCTGCCACCACTCCAGAAGTTAGCTGCTTCGCATTCGCAGTAACATAGTCCAGTCCAATATTCAGCCCGAATGCAAGAAGTGCAGCCACGGTGAGCAGCAACCAAGCGACAGCTTCCTGGTCGAGAAAAAGTATAACCGTCATGATTAGCGTGACGATCATGCTGATGTTGAGGTAGCTAGAAAACTGCTGAACGACTGTCAGTGCATGCAGCCGTTCAGCATGTGTAGAGTGGGAAGCGGTGGCGAGCTGTCCCGTAAGTAGTCCATAAATCAGATATCCAGCCAGTAGGACAGTTAGTCCTACAAATATCGGAAATACCCGTGTGATGGTATCAATTACATTTGCAGGAATGCCAAATGATCCATTGTCTTCACGGTCTCTTCTAGCTACTGTGTTTATCTTCATAATCAGCACTCCCAGAGGAACAGCCGGTAATCATTAAGATGGAATGGGTGGATATACAGATTAACGGAGTTATTTGACACGCTCTAAATACGTATCCGATCTTGTATCAACTTTCACCTTGTCTCCAACATTTATGAAGAAAGGCACATTGATAACAACACCAGTCTCGAGTGTGGCAGGTTTAGATCCTCCAGAAGCGGTGTCGCCTCTAACCCCAGGATCAGTTTCTGTGATGGCCAATTCCACAAAGAAAGGAACTTCAGCGCCTAAAATGGTGCCATCGTTTTCCAGAACAGTAACTTCCATGCCCGGCTTTAAATACTTGATTCCATCGCCAAAGGTTTCACGCTTTATGCTGAGCTGATCATAGGTAGTAGGGTGCATGAGAACGTATTCATCGTCCTGGTCATACAGAAACTGCATAGGATATC
>JAJZFJ010000318.1 GCA_021805395.1 bacterium | reverse complement strand
CTGCACAACCACCGGTTTGTAGAATTGGTGATTATGGCAAGATCAAATACGAGCAGGGCAAGAAAGAGCGCGAGCAGAGCAAAAAACAGAAGCAGCAAGAGATCAAGGGTATTAAGATGCGCCCTGTCACCGCTGAACATGATTTCCAGGTTCGCGTGAAACATGCTGCTGAGTTTTTGGAGAAAGGTGACAAAGTCAAAGTCACTATTCAGTTCAGATCTAGAGAGATTACACATCCTGAAATCGCCAGGAGACTCCTGGACAAGATGGTCGAAGCACTTGCAGACCGGGCGATTGTTGAGAAGACGCCTTCACTTGAAGGTAAATTTATGACAATGGTGCTTATTCCAAAATCTGCATAACAGAAACAATCCTATGAAAAAAACTAAAACACACAAGCTGAAAACACGTAAAACTGCTGCAAAACGGTTTTCAGTGACAGGTACAGGCAAACTCATGAGGAGCAAGACGGGTCTTAATCACCTCATGCGCAAAAAAGATGGTAGCAGACGTCGCAACCTTCTTGAGAACGGTACCCTCTCCAAGGGTGATGAAAAAAGAATATCACTTATGCTCGGTGAAGGGCACTAGAGATTTCGTTTGATCAAAATTGATGAATGAATGCTATTTCAGTTGCACTGAAAGCATTATGATAAGAAGGAAGGAATTCACTCATGCCGCGCGTTAAACGTGGTACGATGACGCATAAGCGTCATAAAAAAGTACTCGAAACAGCCAAGGGCAACTGGGGCGGAAAGCGTAACCTGTTCAAGACCGCTCACGAACAGATGCTTAAGTCTGGTAACTATGCCTACCGTGATCGTCGAAATAAGAAGAGAGACATTCGAAGACTATGGATCGTTCGCATTAGTGCTGCATGCTGTGCAGAAGGAATCCAGTACTGCAGATTCATCGAACATCTTCACAAATCAGGAATTGAACTAGATCGCAAAGTACTTGCCGAAATGGCATACAAAGATCCAGAGTCATTTTCAAAGCTGCTATCACAGGTGATGAGTGAGGCTATCGCTGCCTGAGAAGACTCTTTCTTAATAAAGTGCATAATACACATTATCTACTTCTCCCCTACTCAGCACTCTGCTAGAGACAATTGGGGAGAAGTTTTAGTTTATGGATAACAATCAATCATGACGGATCCCATCTCTGAAATGCTGGAACTTGCACTTGATCAGGTACGTCAAGCCACTTCCACAGATGAGCTTGCAGCTATAGAAAACATGTGGTTAGGAAGAAACAAAGGTCTGAATGAACAGAGAAAGACAATTGGTACACTTCCTGCTTCCGAGCGGCCAGCATTTGGTCAACGAATTAACGAGGCTGTCGCGACTCTCAGCAGCACCATCGATCAACGAAAAAATACCCTGTTTGATCAGGAACTCCAGTCCAGGCTTATCCAGGAACAGGAAGATGTAACACTTCCAGGTATAAGGGTCAATACAGGCAGACTCCATCCGCTCACTACCACAACCATGTTGATTAAAGATACCCTCTCTGGAATGGGTTTTGAATTCGTGGATGGTCCAGAACTGGAAGATTATAAGTACAACTTCGATGTACTCAACTATCCAGAAGATCATCCTGCCATGGATGAACAGAACTCGTTCTTCATCACAGATACAAAACTGCTTAGAACGCAGACTACTGCCCTGCAGGGCAGGATGATGGCGACAAGAAAGCCTCCGTTCCGATTCGCTACAGTTGGAAGATGTTACCGGTATGAGGCCGTGGATGCCACCCACCACCATACTTTCCACCAGGTTGATGTATTCATGGTGGATGAGCAAATCAGCATGGCTGACCTAAAAGGTACGCTTGCAGTATTTGCAAGAGCAATGTTTGGTGATGAGACCCAGATTCGCTTCAGACCCGACTTCTTTCCATTTGTTGAGCCAGGGGTGGACTACTCGATCTCATGGAAAATGGCTGATGGCAGAGTGCGATGGCTGGAAATTGGGGGAGCTGGCCTAATACATCCAAACATACTGAATGCCCATGGAATAGACAGCCAGAAATACTCAGGCTTTGCTTTCGGCTTGGGAGTAGAGCGTATACATATGCTGCGCACGAGTGTGAACGACCTGAGATTCTACCTGGATAATGATTTGAGATTTCTTGAGAGTTTTGACTGAGGAGAATTACCGATGCGAGTGCCACTTGAATGGCTAAATGACATGGTAAGTGTGAATGCTGATGTACAGACCATTGCAGAAAAACTTACCATGGGTGGGTTGGAAGTTGAGAATATAGAGTTAGAAAAGAGCGATGAGTGCCCTAGCGTACCCGTTCTTGATGTCTATATTACTCCGAACAGAGGGGACTGTCTCTCAGTTGCTGGAGCTGCAAGAGAGATATCGGCACTTTTTAATGCAACATTAAAACTACCCTCACCACCACCTTCCCAAAACATCTCAGAAACTGATCAGTCTCTCAGAGTTGTCATCCAAAATCCAGAACTATGCAGTCGCTATTCTGCCCGAATCCTTACAGGCATCAAAATTAAGCCTTCTCCTCTATGGATGCAAAACAGACTTATCTCAGCGGGCATGCGGCCAATTAATAATGTTGTTGATGTTACTAACTATGTGATGCTGGAGCTGGGGCAGCCGCTGCATGCTTTCGACCTCAATTCTCTGGATGGCACTACAGTCAACATTAGAAAAGCAAACCAGAATGAGACCATTACGACGCTGGATGATACAGAAAGAATACTGAATAGTGACATGCTGGTAATAGCTGATTCTTCCCACCCAATCGCAATTGCTGGAGTGATGGGTGGTAAAGACAGTGAAGTAAGCGATAGAACCAGAAATATTATTCTCGAGTCAGCACATTTCGATCCACTTTCCATCAGGCGAACAGCAAGGTCTTTAAACCTCAGAACTGAGGCATCATACCGATTCGAACGAAATGTTGACCCCGAAGGTGTAATAATAGCAGTTGATCGAGCATGTGAGCTGCTGCTATCTCTTTGTCCGGATGCTACCGCCTCAGGTCATTACGATGTGCATCCTAAATCGCTTGACAGACGTCGCATAAAGTTAAGAGCCACCCGTGCATCACAACTTCTTGGAATACCAATTACATCTGATGTGATTGTTCAATGCCTCACAAGTTTAGGGTTAGAGTGCGAAACGAATGACAATGGTGTCGCAGATGTCACGATTCCATTCAGAAGAGCAGATCTGCAAATCGAGGAAGATTTAATTGAGGAAATAGGTCGGATACACGGATACGATCAAATTCCTGAAAAACTGCCCTATGGTATCACCACGCGTGGAGGTGATAGTGAAGAAGGTAAATTCCTGTCAAAAATTCGCAATATCCTGTCAGGGTGCGGCTTAACTGAGATGGTAAACCACAGCCTCACTGGAGTCACACTCTGGGACATGAAAGATGCTGAACCATCAACGGTGCATGTAAAAAATGTACTATCTTCTGAGCTCAGTCTATTAAGGAGATCTCTTTTACCGGGGTTAGTTCAAGCTGCTGAAAGAAATACAGCATTTGGAAAGCAGTCCATGTCTCTGTTTGAGATTGGGCATGTCTGGCAGATGCTAGATGACTCCCCGGCCGAGTATAACGCTGTGGGTGGCTTAATCACTGGACAGACAGCTCCATCCGACTGGAGAATCTCTCCCAAAATAGCAGATCTCCCTTATCTCAAAGGTGTGGTAGATGACATTTGCGGCAGACTTAATCTACCACCTGTACAATACATGGTGCCGCAGGATCCAAAATCTGTATCCCAGTTTCATCCAGGGAGAGTTGCCCATATCCTATGTAATTCCAGAATAATTGGCGTTATTGGCGAGTTACACCCTGGCTTGGCTGGCAAACTGTCGCTTCGGAACAGGACGTATCTATTTGAAATAAGCGTCCAGCGTCTTTTTGAGGAAGTTGACCCATCCAGAAGCCGTTTTGCTCCACCTTCCAGATTTCCTTCGATTATGCGGGATATGGCACCCAGAATAGAAAAATCTGTACACTGGAGCCAGATAGAAGAGACTCTGAAGAGTGCTAATATACCCATTTTACAGAACTTCCATGTAACAAATGTGTATACCGGGCATCCAGTCCCTGAGAATTTAAAAAGTATAACGGTGTCATTGAATTTTAGATCCGATGACGGTACTTTAACCAGTGAGATTGTTGATAAGGCTGTGGATACATTGAAACAGCTGTTAATATCAAAAAATGGTGCCGTCTTTCCAGCTTAATCGTAAACAAAAACTCAATGTTCTGTCTATTTTGACTATCCAGGGGGATAACCGGATAAAGAAGGATATTGAGATTGTTGAATAGAATAGTGCAATAATTAGTTAGATATTTGGAGAGTTTATGTCAACTGCAGAGAAAAAAATTAGAATGGGTTTCATAGGCGTTGCAGGAAGGGGTAGAGAAGCTCTTATGCCCTGGTTTGGACGCCATGAGGACGTTGAGATAACAGCCGTTTGCGATGTGTATGAACCTCACATTGAGAGGGCTGTTGCCGATACTGATGGCAAAGCCATAGCCTATCACGATTACAAAGATCTGATTGCTAACCCGGATATCGATGCAGTAGCAGTTGCAACCCCACCGCAATGGCATGCAATTATATCGATTGAAGCGATGTTAGCGGGTAAGGACGTTTATTGCGAAAAGCCAATGTGCAGATACCCGCTTGAAGGTAAGAGAATGGCTGATGTTGCTGCTGCCACAGGCAGGGTGACACAGGTAGGCACACAGATTCATGCGACCGAAAACTATAGACGCTGTGTTGACATCGTCAGATCGGGTGCACTGGGCAGAATAGTTGCTGCACGGGTATTCTGTACAATGAATGATGATTCTGAAGGGTTAGGTCTGCCTGCTGATTCTGCACCACCAGAAGGACTGGATTGGGAAAAGTGGCTGGGTCCCTCCCCTTCCTCACCGTTTAACATTGGGAAATTCCGCGATGGTATGCACCGCTACTTTAAGGATTATGCAGATAGCTGGCTGCATGAACTCGGACCTCACATTGTAGATTTGCCTTTCTGGGCACTCCTCCCAGGTATGCCAAAAGCTGTGGCTGCTGCTGGAGGACGCTATGCAACACGCAGCATTGCAGATGTGCCAGACACAATGGATGTACTGTGGGAGTTTCCCAATCTGATTATAAGCTGGCACATGATGCAGCACAGCAGTTTCCATTTTGGTGTGGGAGTGCCAGGCCGAGGTCGAAAGCTGGGTATAGTTTTCCATGGTACAGAAGGTACACTTGTGGCAGACTACAGCATGCGACAGGTCATAGATGCTGATGGCAATATTGTGGAAGGAGATGACTATCCACACCTCACTCCTAAATCTGCAGGGCATGAGCGGGAGTTTCTCAACTCGATCGTCTCGCGTGAAGAATGCAGCTGCTCGTTTGCAAACCACCTGCCATTGCATGTTGCGCTCAATCTTGCACATGTCGCGCTTGACGTGGACCGCAAAATCCACTGGAATTCTGATACATTCCAGGTCATAGGAGATGCGAAAGCGAACAACCGTGCACTACCTAACTACAGATCACCCTATACACTTCCCGAACTTCCTGAGGTAACTAAATGACACAGGTTTCAGCAAGAAATCCCAGCCAGGGGTTTCGCCTAATTATGCGCGAGTCTGGTGTTTCCCGAGAAATGGGAGGCGAATTAACTCAGGCAGTCGCAGACACCGATTTTCTCTTGAGAAAAGCTCTTGACCTTGGTGTATCCGATATCCATTTACAGCCAGAACGGAATACCATGCGACTCAGGTACCGCATAGACGGCATCATGCACGACATGCATTTCATATCGATGGATGTGGTACCCAATATTCTGGCAAGACTAAAGCTCGCAGCTGGAATGCACATTGACGAGAGACGAGAGCCGCAGGATGGTAGACTCGACATGGAGTACGGTACACGCAAGCTAAGTGCTCGTGTATCCGTTCTACCTGGTCTCAATGGTGAAAAAATCGTTCTTCGTATTCTGGATCCTATGGGAGCCAAAGTGGAGCTTGGCAAATTAGGTATGGCTCCAGATATAAAGCAAAAGTGGGAAAACGCTGCGAGATCCACATATGGTATGGTTCTGGTAACCGGTCCCACAGGTAGTGGTAAAACTTCAACCCTCTATGCTTCGCTCAATACGCTGGATGTTACAGCGAGGAATGTTGTTACTGTTGAGGATCCAGTTGAATATGAGTTTGAAAATCATATTCTTCAGGTACAAGTGACGGAGAAAATGACATTCCCGCGGGTTATGAGATCATTCCTGAGACAGGACCCTGATGTTATGCTTGTGGGAGAGATGCGAGATGCAGAATCGCTCTCCATCGGGATTCAGGCTAGTCTCACAGGCCACCTTGTGCTCTCATCACTTCATACCAATAATGCTGTAGAGACCCTGGGACGAATGATGGATATGGGAGGCGAGCCGTATCTCATAGCATCTACACTGCAGGCAGTCATGGCACAGCGACTCGTAAGAGTTATCTGTCAGAATTGTAAAACTGCCATGCCGCCGCCCAGAGATGAACTCCTCGAACTGGGTCTTAATCCAGATCAGTATATGTCCCATACTTTCTATTATGGTAAAGGGTGTGAAGTATGCAGAAAAACTGGATTTAAAGGCAGAGTTGGACTATTTGAGATTGTGGTCAGCACACCAGAATTGAGAGAAATGATAGTGAAACGGGCGTCATTGGGTGAAATCTCCAATTATGCTAAGCAAAAGCAGCAGATGAGGACAATGCTTGAAGACGGTCAGCAAAAAGTACTATCAGGTATCACCACAGCAAGAGAAGTTATTACTGCTGTATACTCCACCATGTCAGTAAGCGATTAACAGTCAGTTCAATGTATTACAACCAAGTAGTACCCTACCTTATGTCGCCTCCCTGGTGGCTGGCAATTGCTATATCTCTGGCAATTGCTGCAGCAGCATGGCGATACCACTGGTTAACGGGTACAGGTAGTCTCTCTGCATTTCTGATGGGCTCGTTAATTTATTTTCTGGGAGGAGGAAGAGCCATAGTTCCTCTTTTGGCTTTCCTTATAAGCGGAACTGTTCTCTCCTGGTTAAATAAAGCTGATCATACAGACGCTGCCAAGCCACGTACAGCTGCCCAGGTATGGGCTAACGGTGGCATAGCCACCATCATTGTTCTCCTGTTCACCTATCTCAAATACAAATGGCCGCTTTATCAGCTGGAAAATGTACAGCTGGTGTATCTGTGCACAATATCGGCTGTGAATGCAGATACCTGGTCTACCGAAATTGGCAAACTGTTAGGAAAGAGTCCTATCTCCCTTAGAAGTGGACGCACAGTACCAAAAGGCACTTCAGGGGCAATTTCACTGGTAGGTACCTTAGGTGGTTTTGGCGGTGCACTTTTCATTCCTGTTTGTGTTTACTTTTTATGGCCGCTAAACAGTGTTGAGTTTATACTTACTACTTGGGTTGGTTTTCTCGCATGTCTTACAGATAGTATCCTCGGTGCTTCCATTCAGGCTCAGTATCTGGTTTCAAACAGTCAACGACTGAGCGACAGCCCTGAAGAGCCTCATCAAAAACCAACTCAAGGCATAGTGTTTGTGACAAATGATGTTGTGAATTTTCTTACAGCCGCGTCTGGGATAATCTATGCTGTCATTCTGATGCATTTTGCATATATTCTATTTGGAGCCTAGAAACATATTCATAAATGTGAATAAATCAAATCATTCCCGCAGAATATTTACATAATTATCCATGTGTAAATATTGCACTTGCGAACTACAAACTGAAAACAACCTGACTTAGATTCCAGTTTACAAAGTTCCTAGATTATATCTATAATATCATCAGAATTGACACCCGACTTGCCTGCAAGGTACTATTCAATCACAATATGCGCTCGTAGCTCAGTGGATAGAGCGTCTGCCTCCGGAGCAGAAGGCCGCAGGTTCGAGTCCTACCGAGCGCACATATACTTATTAAACACCATGGAAGAGTAATGACTGAAAAGCCAACCCTCGACGCAATCTTAATCCCACCACCTGAGCTGGAGGATTCCTGGAACGAGATCCCTGAGATAGTTAAAATTGGTGATCCTGTGCTTCGGAAAGTCGCAGCGCCTGTTAGAAAATGTACAAAAGAGACGCTAGAACTCATTCAAAAAATGATTAAAGCCATGAGGAAAGCGCGTGGCCTGGGTTTAGCAGCCCCTCAGGTAGGCGTATCCCAGCGTATATTCATCTACCAGGTGAACCCAAAATCAGACCTTAACATTCTGATCAATCCAACAGTTACAAATCATCATGGTGAGCAGCTGGAGCCTGCAGAAGGCTGCCTCTCTATGCCCGGCTTACAGGGAACCGTGCCAAGAGCTCAAGAAGTGAGGCTCAAAGGTTATGATGAACGAGGCAGACCAATCTCTAAACGTGCATCAGGTCTGGAGGCGAGGATTATTCAGCATGAGTTTGACCATCTGAACGGAATTCTGTTTACAGATCGTGCTGATCCAGAAACGCTAGTCTGGCTGCTAGATGATGACGAAACACTGGAGGCAGTTTGAATTCTCTGAGAATTGTATTCTTTGGCACTTCGGAATTTGCTGTGTCCTCTCTCGAAGCCATTGCTGGCACCAGTCACTCCATAATTGCTGTCGTCACTCAGCCTGACAAACCACAGGGACGAGGCAGACAGTTAGCAATATCACCAGTCAAACGAAAAGCTTTAGAGCTCGGTTTACAGGTGTTACAACCAAAAAGAGTTCGATCTGATAAGTTTATAGAAAAGCTTAGAGAACTGTCCCCTGATCTTATTGCTCTCGCCTCGTTCGGACAGATAATTCCACAAACTCTGCTCGACCTGCCTCCATTGGGACCGATAAATGTTCATGGTTCCCTATTGCCGGCATATAGAGGAGCTGCTCCTATCCAGAGAGCCATTATGGCTGGTGACAGAGTTACAGGCATCACAACGATGTGGATGGAAGCAGCACTTGATACTGGCGATATTCTGCTGCAGGCTTCACTCCCTATCGAAGACAATGATACTGCGGGAACACTAACCGTCAGAATGGCAGATTTAGGTGCAAGGCTGCTCATTGAGACTATTGGTGGCTTAATCAACAGATCAATTACTCGGATTCCACAGGATGACAGTCTGGCTACCCTTGCTCCTGCACTAACCACATTCGATTCCCAAATCAACTGGAATAACACCTCAACTGCAATTTCCTGCCAGATTAGAGGTGTTAATCCTAAGCCCGGCGCTTTCACACTCATAGCAGACAGAAAGATAAAAATCTGGTCTGCATATGATGCCGGATCATCTACAACTGCCGAACCAGGATGCATCCTTCATATTGATAAGCAATCGAATGGAGTAGAGGTGGCTGCAGGCAGTAATACCGTGCTCCGCATCTGTGAGGCACAACCAGAGAATGGCAGGCGCATGGACGCCTCAGCATGGGCTCGGGGTATGAGATTGAAAGCAGGAGATCAGTTTATCAACTTTCCTGCAGTATAGTCATCTATGGTGCAGCTACATTGGCAGCCTGGGGTCCTTTCTGACCATCCACTACATCAAAAACAACCTCTTGACCTTCCACTAGCGTTTTAAATCCGTCTTTCTGAATCGCAGAGTAATGCACAAAAATGTCTTTACCCTCTTGTGACTCAATAAAACCATAGCCCTTCGAATCGTTGAACCATTTCACCTTCCCACGCATGTTCGTTCCTCCTACTTTGGATCAAAAATCACGAGAAAAATTCCTCGGACGCAGAAGTATATCACCTCTTCTTGCATATGTCAATGCTATTGTTATATTATTTTTCGTTATATATCTCAAACGGTAATAATTTAATATCACTTAATTTATTAAATCATATCCTTTATGACGTTTTTGTATAATGCTGTTATGCATATGCTGGAAGTGATTTTAACAATTATAATCATCTTCCCCTAATATCCTTCATCCATAGTATCATGATACAATCTTATTGTCTTCTCACAACAGGTGGTCAAAATGCACACGAAAAGGTCAATCCTCGAAGCATCCTTTATTCATGTACCAAGAATTGGACATTCAACCGAACAAAAATTATGGAAAGCTGGAGCACATAACTGGCAAGTTTATATGAGTAATGATGATTGGCCAATCTCGATTGCACAAAAACAGCTGCTGGACGTCCATATCCCTGAGTCCGTTTCACGTTTGCAACTTAAGGATTGGGCATGGTTTGCTAAAACTCTTCCTCAAAGCGAACATTGGAGAGCTGTACACACATTTTCTTCACAACTGCTGTATCTGGACATCGAAACTAATGGTGAACAGGAGCGAGATTCTATTACGGTGATAGGTGCATTTGATGGAACAGAGATGAAACAGTTTGTGAGAGGAGTAAATCTGGAAGAGTTCGAAACATCTCTTTCCAATACCGCAATACTTGTAACATTCTTTGGATCGGGTTTTGATATTCCGATGATACGACGGGCATTCCCCCAGCTTCAACTGCCTCAAATGCATATTGATCTCTGCTTTATGTTAAAACGTCTGGGGTATAAAGGCGGACTGAAGTCTATTGAACGACAACTGGGTTTGAGCAGATCTGGCGAGACAAACGGCCTGAATGGAATGGATGCTGTTCGGTTGTGGGATGAGTATCAGACCTATGGATCAAAGCGCGCACTTGACACTCTGCTTGCCTATAACCGAGAAGATGTAATTAATATGGCTGTACTCTTGGAAAAAGGTTATCGGTTAATGGAGAAAACTCTTGATCGGGATTTTTAAAGAGCACTTCTTTGGAAGACAGTGAGCAGTATACAACTTATCTGCTGAATTTTGCATACGGATAGTGATGCATCCCATAACTCTAAATTGCAGATTGCAGTTGTACAGCTTCCGCTCTTAATGAGTTAATCTCTTCCAAATACTCAGACTTTTCTGGAACTGATGTAGATAGCGAAAGATGGTAAAGATTCATTGCAAGTTGATGTGCTACATGGAGGAATGTTTGGCGATTCGAATGTACGGTGCGGTTGCGGGCTGCAGCGGCAACCCACATATTCCTCTTGCTGGATGAACCGAGAATAATGAGCTGCTGAGGTGTTATTACTCCTGAGAATGTTTCACTCCGCAGCATTGTACGTACTATCTGCATTTCAGAAGCATTCACTCTCAGGGCAAATACTACCAAGGCTATGAACAGAGGCAGCTCTACAAAAAGGTAATACGCCGAGAATAGACTAAGTTCTGCCGTGAGATTATGCAGCATATGCAGTGTTACTGCGCACAGGTATCCGATAAAGATATACACAGCCCGTTGACTACCACTTTTGGCACCCCTGGCAAATCCGCACCCTATGCCTATCATCGAGGTGAAAAGTGCGTGCATAAATGGAGTGAACAGACCGCGTAGTACAAATACTACTGCCAATCCATTTGAACCATGTGAAACAAATGCTCGAGCGTAGTATTCAACGTTCTCTACAGCCGCAAACCCCAGACCGATTACTCCAGCATAGGTAATGCCATCCAGAACACCATCAAACTCATGTCTCATAAATACAAGTATGATGACTACGCCTAATCCTTTCATACACTCTTCGATGAAAGGTGCCGAAACTACCGCAGCCAGACTTGAGCCTCCACTGCCCAGAAGCACGTTTATGGATGCAGCAGCAACCCCATTAACCAACCCTGCAACCAGCGCTGCCACACCTGCTCCCCACAAGAAAGCCGACATCAATAGCCATGGTGGCTCAGGATCATATCTATCCAGCCATAGCCACAAAGTGAGATAAACACAGACTGCAATGAATGCTACCCCAGTGCCCATCAGTGTGGGGACTACACCATCCCCCAGCATGGTGCCTGCTATGAATAGACCAGCTGCAGTCTGGCCTAAGATCATCATCATCCGAGATGCCAGTGAAGGTCCTCTTCGACGCCTGGTCTTCAGCTGAGAAGAATAGAGTCCAGTCCACATTGTTGGATTGATGCGTGGAGGTTTTACTACTGGCGGTGGTGACGGTTGCGTACCATTCATTCAGGCATTTACCATGCAAAGCCGATGGCGTCTACAAATGCCCGAGCAATTGCCAGATGACCAATCTGATTGGGATGAACGCGGTCCCATGCAATTGCAGCAGGATAGGAATACTCCATGAGATAATTAAATGCTGCCTGAGTATCCACAAATAGTGTATTGCGCTGTAATGCCAATTCTCTCACTACTTCACTATATCGATCCATCATTGCCCGCATTGGGTCTGATGCATTAGGCTCAATGTAGAAAGGAGTCATTAGTATCATTCCTGTTACATTAGGCTGAGTTTGCTCAACCAGATTAGTAATTGTCTCTTTATACTCCTCTAACTCCACATGTCTCTCTTTTTGCAGTGGCGAATCGAACTGGCGCCATACATCATTTATGCCAATCATAACTGAAACCCAATCCGGCTTCAGATCTATCACATCTGTAGTCCATCTTGCTTTCAGATCACGAACTGTATTACCGCTGGTGCCAACATTCACTATTTTCAGCTTAAGTTCCGGATAGACCGCTCCCAGCAGTGAATCAACCAGCGAAACATATCCGTTACCAAGCGCACCTGAACCTTCTCCTATTGGACGAGATCTTCCACAATCTGTGATAGAATCTCCAATCATTACAAGCTTTTCACCTGTCTTTAGCTTCACAAACATGCTCCTTGGTTAATTTAGCACGATATTAATGAGTTTTCCTGGCACAACAAATATCTTCTTCACTGAATGTGTTTCAAGATCTGAAACGACCTTTTCAGAAAGCATTGCCAGTTTCTCAATCTCCTCTTGAGGTGTATCTGCAGGCAGTTCCATTTTGTCCCGAATCTTGCCATTCACCTGCACAACTATGGTAATCACATCTTTGGCTGCAGCGGCTTCATCAACGGCTGGCCATCGCTGACTGAAAACGGATCCCTGCTTCCCTAGCTCTTCCCACCATTCATCTGCCACATGTGGCATGATGGGAGAAACCAGAAGTGGTATTGTCTCCAGCGCTTCGGAAAGGAAACGGATCTGGTTTGAGTCCGGTGCATTGTTGCCCAGCTCATTTCTGAATGCAGATAGATCATTCGTGAGAGACATAATTGCAGCTACGGCCGTATTGAAGTGAAACTCCTCGATGTCATCGCCAACCTTTCGGATTGCCTGGTGAAGACTTCTTCGAAGTGCTCTCACACTTGCACCATTATCTACCCATTCAATGTCTCTCCAGTTTTCACAGTAATGGGTCCGAAGTGTGTGCCAAATGCGCCAAATACGGTTAACAAACTTGTGGGCTGCCTCTATTCCCTGATTAGACCACTGGACGTTCTCCTCATAAGGAGCAACAAATAGACAGAACAGCCTTAAGCTGTCGGCACCAAAGCTCTCAGCCATCTCATCGGGGGTAACAACATTGCCCTTACTTTTACTCATACGTGCCCATCGCCAAACCCACTGGTCTTCAGGAATTGTGTGCCTCTCATCTGGCTTAAGCACTTTCCAGTCCTGAATTGGCTCGCCCCCATCATTTTCCTCTCCGGCAGTTTCGTTAGCCTCCACTTTTCTGCCAGGAGTGTATGCCAGCACATCGCCCTGATTCCT
>JAJZFJ010000311.1:6865-13672 GCA_021805395.1 bacterium | reverse complement strand
GACTAATCCGTTCAGTACTTAAAGAGAACGGCAAGTGTGTGGCATGGCAGGATGGGCAGTTTTTAGATATAGAAGACAGTTCACGCCAGCCAGGGCAGAGAGCTAAAATAAAAGTAGTGAGTGCACGGCGTTCGTATTCAGTTGCTCAGGTTCTTCCATAGTGTCCAGGCAAATAGCAGTGGTTGGAGCAGGCATCTCTGGTCTGGCTGCTGCTAAAAAGCTTGCAGAACTGGGCTACTCTGTCTCAGTAATCGAGATGGAAACCTTTCCAGGAGGCAGGATTTCCAGCTGCGAAATAGAGGGCTGCATCCTTGATGATGGCGCACAGTATTTTAAGCCGGAATCATCAACCCTTTTAGATCTGATGTTAAATGAACTTGATACTTCTGAGCTAATAAAAATTGATAAGACTGTTAATCTTATAAATAACGCTCATCAGATATTGCCGCCAGACCCGGATTATAGTGCTGAAACACGCTACTCTTATCTAAACGGAAACTCGACCCTTCCTTCCCTCATTACAGAATATTTGAAGGCTAGAGGTGTTAATTTCCTATTCGGTACTACTGTAAGTTGTATTCAACATTCTGAAGGTTTATTTGAGCTTTTAGACATGCAGATTAGTTCCATTATCAAAGCAGATGGAGTAGTGGTCAGCATTCCGTTACCACAGGCTGCCAATCTATTGTCTGCCAGTGCAATTCATCTGCCGGCTTCTATGGATGTACTGGATAGAGTGAAAACACTACGACAGATTGAGTATCGGCAGTGTCTAACTGTGATGCTCGGGTATCCATTTATGGTTCCCATGCTGAATTATTACGCTTTGCTGGCTGAAGATAAAAGTTACTCCTTACTCTGGTTAGCCATTGAGACAATGAAATCATCCCATCGAGCGCCAGAAGGAGTTACAACCATGTTAGCTCAGATGGGACCGCGATTCAGTAAGTACTCATTTCTTGAGTCAGATGAGTTGGTGGTTGGTCGTACACTGTTAGAACTGGAACCCATGTTTGGATACACGTTTAACAAGCCCATGTGGGCTAGTGTGAAACGCTGGCGTGACTCTCAGCCAATGGGATACGTCCGATTTGCTGAGGCAAACCCTGAAGAGATCCTTCCTGAAGTAGTTGTTTGTGGTGATGGGTTAATTAAAGGAGGAGGTAAAGTGCATTTGGCATGGGAGTCTGGAATTGAAGCAGCTAACACTATTTCTACCAGAATATAGATGAAAGTTCTCACATTATGTAGAGATTGGGAGAAAAATACCGAATAAACTTGTTAATGGAAGGTATAAAGATCTTTAAGCTATATTAGATTTTTGACAGTAATGACAAGAGTGTGAAATATTTCACATTTTTATAGAGATAATTCTAACAGGTGATAGTATGAAAAATAGTAAATCTCAAAGTATAATTTTGTTATAAGAATGTAATCCATTCAGATATGCGATTCTTAGTGCTTCATTTTAATTTGAAGACAGCGGTTTATGGAGACAAATTTACCATGATGGTGACAAGGCGGTTTCTAGTATTCGGTGCAATTCTCTCAACATTACTCTCTGGGTGTGGAGGCGGTGGTTCCAGTACTGTAAACACTATCGCAATCTATCCAACATCAGTTACCACTGCACCAGGCTCCTCAAAAGCCTTTGCCTACAACATCTCTGGAAATATAACAAACCCTGCAGTTGTATGGAGTGTTCAGGAACCAAATGGCGGCACAATAGACACTTCAGGTGTGTATACTGCTCCTTCAACAGTTGGAACCTACCATGTGGTTGTTACAAGTGTAGCCAGCCCAACACTCTCTGCAATTTCCACTGTTACAGTTTCCAACAGCGGGGTAGTTCTCACTGTGTCTCAGCATAACCCTATTGCACAACCATCAACCCCAATATCATTGGCGCAATTTGTTACTGTTACAGGAACCACCAATACGGCAGTAACATGGCAGGTTCTTACACCAAATGGTGGTACTATCACAACATCAGGAACATATACTCCTCCAGCAGTAGCAGGTAATTATGTAGTGCAGGTCCAGAGTGTTGCAGATCCCACACGAACAGATCTAATAACTGTGGATGTCATCTCTGGAACAATTAGCATCACACCGACGTCTATCAGCCTCAGAGCAGGCACATCCGGAACATTTGGATATAGCTTATCCATTCAAGGAACATCCATAAATACAGTGAACTGGGCAACTACGGATGCATCAGGCAACCCGGTTACTGGCCAAGGATCAATCACTTCTGCAGGAGTGTATACAGCACCGAGTACTCCTGGCACATACTATGTCACAGTTTCTAGCACAGCAGTACCACAAATCAAGGCTACCGCTACTATTACAGTCACCCCATAAGGACTGTACTTTTTCTTCAGGAAAGGGTTAGGCACGTTGAAAAATACAAACCGAACATTTACAAATCTAGTTAGAACATTCTCTGCAACCGTTTCAGGAAGTCTTCTTGCAGCTGCCCTGCAGGTAAATGCTGCGCCACATATGCTGCCCGGTTCGTTTCTCGAGGCACCTGTGCATTCAAGTAAAGAGCTTCTCCAGGAGATCAAAAGTCATCCAGCAGTTATGCACAGATACATGCAGGTGTTTTCAATGTCCCGGTCTCAGCTGATCCACATGTTTTCAACACTCAGATTGGAGCCGTTGTCCAGAGATCGCGTGCTGGAAGTATGGTTTGTTCATCATAACAAAACTGGAGAGTACACAGGCTACCATATCCTTCATCTAAAGAAAGGAATGATGGTATTCTGCAAACCTGATGGTACTCCAGTGCTGGCCAGGGTATGTGGTAATCTTATCTCATACGCCCCACCTTATGGCACACTCCAGCCTGTTCCTGAGTTTACTAGCAGTGGAATGGAATTTAATGTCGACTCCATGATCACACCTCAAATCGCCCTAATGACTCCGGTGAGTGCTCCAACCGATATGCTCACCTCTCAGGAGCTGCCTGGCGCAGGATTCTCAAACGTAATTCCTGGCCTGTTAAGCAAGTCGTCCGGCTTCCCGCTTGGATACTTTGGAGTACTGCCTGCATTCGGGTTATTCGCATTAGGTGGCGGATCACACACTCACAACAGCCCATTAGGAGGCCCTTCACAGCTTAGTGGCTCGTCTTCACAGCCACCCGGCTTCCCTCTCGGTCCTCCGCCAGTTCCAGAGGCAGGAACTCTGCCAACCATTTTAGCTGGACTGGGTCTTCTCTCGCTCTCTTCATTTAGAAGAAAGCGCTAACTCTGACCATTTTATTTTAAAGATTGAGGTGGAATCTGGGTTTTCAGGTTCCGGGGGAGAGTCACAACTCATCTCTTCCACTTTTTGTTGAGGATATTGAAATGCAACGCAAAGAAAATCTGTTCCGTGCTTGCTTAAATCTATCACTTTTCAGCGGTATGCTAGCGTTTTCGTGGATGCAGGCTAAGAGCAGCGCAGTATATGATCACTTTACTAAAGGTCACGAACTGTATGTGCAATGGACTAAATCAGGAAGTAGCCAGCAGCTGAAAAGTGCGCTAGCTGAAATGGAACTTGCTCATAAAGCATCCCCCAAAAATCTTACAGTTCTTGACTGGGTCGGATTTTTAAGGATGAAGAACGGTCTGTACAGCAAGGCGGTCAGCGCTTTTGAGAAAGCAAATTCAATAGACCCGACAGATCCCAAACCGCTAATCAATCTTGGATTTTGTAATGCTAAATTAGGTCATTTCGACACGTCTGCCTTGAACTACAGGTCTGCAATTACCGCTTTACAGTTAGAAGGCAATCCTGGCTCCAAGCATATCGAAACCAAACCACAGATTGATGCGGAACTATATACTGCCTACTACTCGCTGGGCGGTGTGTACCGGGATCAAAAGAGTTATTCGCTTGCAATCAGCGCTTATCAGTCTGCTCTCACAGAAAGCGATAAGCTGGCGACTAATCAACCCTCCATCTACAGTGGTAAATCCGAAACAAAATCGGTGAGGGATGCGGAGATTGAGGATGCCATTGGCTCTACACAGCTGGCAGATGGACAGACGGCTAAAGCTGAGGCAAGTGTAAAGCTCGCTGTTGCTGCACAGCCTGACAACGCTACCTACTGGAACGACCTTGGCGTAATCTCTCGGAACGAGGCTGTGTCCAAATCAGCACAGGATGCGGCTACATACTGGAAACAGGCTGCGGATGCATTCTCACATTCCACGCAGTTAGACCCTCAAAACTATGCTGCTCGAGACCAGTATGCGACAGCACTTGTTAAAACGGGTAACTATACAGAAGCAATGAATCAGTTCAAAATAGCTGATACATTGCGAGCTAGCCAAACATCTGCCACTCCAATGAGTCCAGATACAAAGCTTCAATACAGTCTAGCTGCTATCCACACCGGAGATACCACCAAAGCGGCATCGCTTCTAAAACAGGTTACTCAATCCGATCCTTCCATGGCACAGGCATGGGAGTGGCAGGGGTACCTGCAGATGCAGCAAAAAGACTACTCCAGTGCCGAAGCCTCTTTTCAGCACAGCTTAACTCTCGATCCATCTTCAACAGCAGTTAAGTACAATCTAGCACAATGTGCCTATTTCAATGGTGATTATAATAAAGCGACTGATGGATTTGAGCAGTTAATCAGCTCCGGCGACACTTCTTCGGAGGTTTACAACGGTTTAGGAAACGCACTGCTTAAAGCTAACCATTATCAGGCAGCAATTCAGGCTTATCAGCATATCACTACGGATAGCAGTGTAGATGCAGCTACGCGTGTAGCGGCGTATAACGCCATTGGATACTCTCAATTGAAGTTGGGGTCTACCTCCGAAGCTGCTCAGTCATATCAAAGTGCACTATCGCTGTCACCATCCGATCATGATGCTCTTATCGGTCTTGCCTCCACCAGGCTGACATTAGCGAAAAGTGCTAATGAATCGGCATCAACAACTAATTGGTCGCAGGCTTCCGATGCTATTCATAATGCAGTGAATGTTATTCCCAATAACCCGGATCTGCAGATAGCGCTCGGAGAGGTCTATATTCATCAGGATAAAACCAGTGAAGCTATAAAGATACTCAAACAGGCAGTAGCGCAAAATCCAGGGAATATCGATGCGTTAATGATGCTGGCAAAAGCAGAAAGCCAAAACGATCCTGCATCGGCAGAACCAGATCTGGAAAAAGTCATTCAGAATCAACCTGATAACGTTTCTGCCAAAAAACTTCTGATTGGAACAGAGATGCTGATGCTTCAATATAAGAAAGCTCTGCCTCTCCTTCAGCAGATGCATCAGCAGGAGCCTTCAAATTTAACCATCTATCTTGAAGAGAGCGCGTGTCTGTATGGATTGAAGCACTATAGACAGGATGCAGCCCTTCTTCATCAGGCAGTAGCTCTTCCGGGTGATAGTCCAAACCAGGCACACTTAATCCGTTCGCTGGCATATCTGTACCTCACAGGGAAGGGAGTAACGCAGAATGATAAAACTGCGGAAACTCTCTATCAAAAATCTTTGACCATGGTGCCGCATAATGCAGACGCGCTGAGAGGCCTTGGAATTATATCGACCAGAGAGGGAGCAAACTACCACGCTCTCACCTACTTAACTGAAGCAATTCATGCCGATCCTTCTGACGACACACTCTATGTGGCGAGGGGGGTCTGTTATGAAAATCTGCAGAATATCAAACTGGCCATTGCTGATTACCGTAAGGCACTGAAGTTAAACCCGGATAATACCGAGGCTCAGGCTGCGTTACAGAGGTTTGCAATGGTCAATCACTAATGGTGATATAGCGGATGAAAAACAGTGCATTTCAATCTGAAATGCACTGTTTTTGTTTAGAGTACACTCACGATATACGGGTTGCTCTGCTTCTCGTTCCCAATAGTTGTCGGATCACCATGCCCGGGAAAAACCATCGTGTCATCTGGCAGAGTCAATAGTTCTGAAGCAATCCCTTTCAGGAGAGCAGGCAAATCTCCATGGGCTAGGTCAGTTCTGCCAATGGAGCCTTTGAACAGACAGTCACCTGAGAGGACTGTATTATCAAAAACCAGAACAACATGACCTGGAGCATGACCAGGCACATGCCGCACAGCAATCTCACTTTCACCCAATGTTAACTGCTGACCATGCTTCAACTCCTGAGTTGGCTGTGGTGAGCTGTCGACGGTAAATCCGTAACGGGCTGCAGTTGTTTGCAGGTTATTCAGCAGTTCCAGATCAGCAGAATGTATTGCAAGCGGCGTGCCCGTTTTCTCAACCCAGTATCGATTTCCAATCACATGATCGAAATGCCCGTGTGTATTCAGCACCAACACTATCTTGCAGTTTAGTGCCTCTATTGAAGATGCTATCTCCTCACTTCCGAACGATGGGTCCACAAGAATTGCCTCTTGCGTTGCGTTATCCATCAGAAGATAGGTATTGTTTTCCATAGGTCCAAGTCTGAATGAGTGTACAGTAATTGGCATTATGCTATTGCCTCCGCACAGCGTTTGCACAGGGATGGATGTGCTGGATTATATCCAACATCGGTACGAATTAACCAGCATCTTGCACACTTTATTCCGTCTGCATGTCTTGCTGTTATCACTGTTTCAGTTGAGACAGGAAGCACGTTGACCTGTGAGACCAGAAGCAGGGAAGACAGGCTGCTTTCGAGTCTGTGCAGAATGTGTGCCAGGTCGGCATCTGGAGTGATTTCCAGGCATGATTCCAGCGGTATGGTGATTGATCCAGCCTGTCTTGCCTCTTCCAGAGTACGGTTTACCTGGTCTCTAAACAGTAGAAATTTTTCCCAAAT
>JAJZFJ010000311.1:0-6855 GCA_021805395.1 bacterium | reverse complement strand
TCAGCACCATACAGTTCTGGCAGGTTTGAGACCGGCATCTGTATAGGATCGACGCAGGCGGGTTTATCCGGCATCTCGAGATGATCCCAAACCTCCTCGGAAGTATGCACAAGGATTGGGGCCAGGAGGCGTGCCAGGCCAGATGCAATAGTATGCATAACGGTTTGAACTGCTCTTCTCTCTTTCCAGTTCTCACCAGATGCATACAGTCGATCTTTTATAACATCGAGATAGAACGATGACATCTCAACAGAACAGAAATTAAGTACAGCCTGATAAACCCTGTGGAACTCATAGCTGCTGTAGGCCGCCATGCAGACGTTCACAAGTTCATCCAGCTTTGCTAGAGCCCATCTGTCAAGATCACCAAGTTCTGAGGCTTCTACTCCATGGAGTTCAGGATTAAATCCATGCAGGTTGTTGAGCAGGAATCGGAACGTGTTGCGCACTCTTCTATACATGTCACCAACCTGTTTTAGCAGGTTATCACCACAGCGGGTGTCAGACATGAAATCCTGTGACACGGTCCACCATCGAACTACATCGGCGCCATAGCTATCTACAATGGCTAGTGGATCCACCACGTTGCCCTTACTTTTATGCATGGCTTCTCCTTTTTCATCCAGTGTCCAACCGTTAGTTACAACACTTTTGTAAGGAGCTGCTCCTTTTGTTCCAACCGACACCATGAGCGATGAGTTGAACCACCCTCTATGCTGATCACCTCCCTCAAGGTATACATCTGCCGGCCAGCTTAGATCCGGCCAAACACCGCTGTCCAGCACTGCTCGTTGTGAGGAACCAGAATCGAACCACACGTCAAGTACATCCGTTTCTTTTCTAAGATGCTCTATTCCAGCACCACAGGAAGGACATTTGAACTCGGCAGGAAGAATCTGTTCGGTAGCGAGTTCATACCAGGCATCGTTATTTGCTTTTCGTGTAATCTCTGCAACCGCAGAGATTACAGCCTGGTTAAGGATAGCCTCGTTGCACACATCGCAATAGAAAACTGGAATTCCAACACCCCAGCTGCGCTGCCTGCTAATACACCAGTCCGGGCGGTTTGCCACCATGTTGGTGATACGATTGATGCTCTCTTTTGGAAACCAGTTGACCTTCTGTATTGCATCTATGGCTTTCGTTCTAAAGCCTTCGTGGTCGATATTCATGAACCACTGCACGGTTGCTCTGAAGATGAGTGGGCTATGACATCGCCAGCAGTGCGGATAGGAGTGCTCATATTTGGAAGCATGAAGCAGGTTTCCTGAGGCTCTCAGGGATTTTATAAGTATGGAGTTGGCAGCTGAATCTTTCTCTTTCTTTTCCGTGTTTGGAATTACACGGTATCCTTCAAACTTTAACTCCCCATACCCACCAGCCTCAGAAGTATAGTGACCTGATGCATTTACAGGGTTTAATACTTTCAAGCCATATCTCAGGCCTGTTTCGAAGTCCTCCTTACCGTGCCCAGGTGCGGTGTGTACTATACCAGTTCCCGCATCCATCGTTACATAGTTTGCAAGAAGAACTGGAGATTCCCTTTCAAATAGCGGATGCATGCAGATGATACCTTCCAGTTCACTTCCGGTAAATCTGGCGACCACTTCTATCTGAGTCAGTTCGCAAGCGTTCAGGGTCTGTTCTCTAAGGTCTGAAGCCATTAAATAGAGAGCTGCTTCGTCCTGCTTGGTGGCTTTCACGAGGCAGTATTCTGATTCCGGATGAACAACAATTGCTACATTCGCAGGGATTGTCCATGGAGTTGTTGTCCAGATTACGGCATAGATTTTCTCGTCAGCCTGTGGCAGAACGCATTTGGGGTCGTTGATGACGGGAAATCTTACATAGATTGAATTAGATACGTGCTGCTCATATTCAACCTCGGCATCAGCAAGAGCTGTTTCACATGTAGAGCACCACATGACAGGTTTAAGACCGCGGTATATGAAGCCTTTCGATGCAAGGTCACCAAAGGCTTCCACAATGGAGGCTTCGAATTCACTGTTCATAGTGAGGTAGGGATGATCCCAGTCTCCTCGTATTCCCAGTCGCTGAAACTGGGATGACTGCAACGCAATATACTCCGCAGCATAGGCTCTGCAGGCTCGCCGTAACGTGAGCCTATCGGGTACTCTGCCCTCCTCACGGAACTGTCGTGAGACAGCATTTTCTATCGGCATTCCATGATTGTCCCAGCCAGGAACGTAAGGAGCACGATAGCCTGTCATCATGTGGAATCGAATGCTGATATCTTTTGCTATCTTGTTGAGGGCGTGTCCCAGATGGATATTTCCATTGGAATAGGGCGGTCCGTCATGAAGTATCCAGATACCATTAGGCGATGGTCTATCAAGACTTTGCCTGTAGAGATCTATCTCTTTCCATCGTGACTGCCACAACGGTTCTCTTGTTGGAAGAGCACCTCGTTGTGGAAATGCTCCCGGATCACGATCGTTAAGCGGTAAATTAAGAGTAGTTCGGTAGTCGTGTCCGGTTTCTAAGGTAGACATTCAAGATTCCTTTATTATGATTAATAGCTGTTCTCTAGATTCTGGCACATATAGCTCAGGAATAGGAAGAGATAGAAGGAAATGGAGACATCCTGAATTACATGACACTGAACTGTGTGAATTAGTTGCCAGATACTGATACCGATGATTTCAGTTATTCATTATATTTTGAGTCATTTGACAATCTTTTACAATGAATCTCTTCTGGACCATTATCAGATTGAAAATAGAAACAACTATTATCAACTACAGGTCTGGACGATAGTGGGTATATGCTCGTATAATGGCATAACTTTATATATGAAGCAGGCACAAATTGGCTAATAAAAAAGTTGATGATAAACAGCAGGACAGGAATGCACGCAAGCAGATAACATCAAACCGGCGTGCACGTTTTGAATATGAGATTCTGGAGAACGTGGAAGCAGGGCTTGTTCTGGTTGGGACAGAGGTTAAGTCATTACGCGCAGGGCAGGTAAATATTCAGGATGGATTTGCCAGGATAGAGAATGGCGAGCTTTGGTTATATAATGTGCACATTGCCCCCTATGAACAGGGGAACCGATATAATGAGGAGCCTTTAAGAAAACGCAAGCTCCTTCTCCATTCCAAAGAGATAGTTCATCTTCAAACACAGGTGGCCCAGAAGGGACTCTCTTTGATACCATTGAGCATGTATTTTCGACGGGGTTTTGCCAAGTTAGATCTGGGTTTGGGAAGAGGCAAAAAGCTGTATGATAAACGTCAGTCGATTGCAGAACGGGATCAGGACAGGCAGGCAAGAAGAGAAGTTGCCAATAACGATTAGATATTCATTCATATTATACGAAGCATAATACAATTTCGTTATCTACTGTAACTCAATACTTATAAACATCTCAGACAGACTTATACAATGCAATACCTATGTCACGGATGATGAACCACTACGTTCCTATTAATCAGAAACGGCGTCTATTTATCGAAGAATTACCTCTTCCATAAAGTAAGTTTAAGCACTTCAGGAGGTGCATAATGAGAGGAAAAATCAGGTTATTAGCTGCTCTCTCAATTTGTGGCATCGTGGGTATGGAAGCATTTAGCTCCATACCTGCCCATGCTCAGAATGACGGATCACAATATCAGGTTGGTCAGAATGGTAACGACGGTGGATTTCAACAGGGTAACAACAACTACAACTACAACACTAACAATTCGAATAATGTGAACAGCAACAGTTCTGTAAGCGGCCCCGTGAGATTGGCCCGCTTTTCTATCGTGGAAGGAAACGTCTCATGGCGTGCTGGAAGTGGAATGGACTGGTCAGCAGCAACTGATAATATGCCATTGAGACAAGGTGCACAGATCTGGGTAACCGATGGCGGCAGGGCAGATCTGCAGTTCGATGATGGAAGCGAACTGAGACTTGGCAACAATGCTCTCGTGACCTTGACAGTGCTTTACTCAGATACTGACGGTGAATATACCCAGCTCACAATGCAAAGTGGTTTGGCGACACTACGTGTTCTGCATGATCATTCCGCATGGCAGGTAGACACTCCACTATTTTCCGCTCAAACCAATGGTCCTTCACAGGTTCGTTTTGGTGTAGGAAACGGTGCGGAAGTAGCGGTACAGGAAGGCAGAGCAGATGTTCAGGGCGAGCAGGGTTCTATACGCATGCGATCTGGTGACTATATGGCCGTGGATAATGCCTCAACTCCATATAATATCCAGCCATTACCAGGTCAGGACAGCTGGGATAGATGGAATTCTGAACTAAATCAAAACATGGATGGAGTTTCGAATAACCAGACACGTGAGCATCTTCCTCCCGATATAGCCCTGGTTGCAGGCAATCTGGATGAATACGGCTCTTGGCGGGATGTTCCCGGAAATGGCTGGGTCTGGTTTCCGGAAGTTCAAAGTGCTGACTGGAGACCATACCATGACGGGCGATGGGTGTGGGTGAATCCATTTGGCTGGACATGGGTTGCTAGCGAACCATGGGGCTGGGCTCCTTTCCACTATGGAACCTGGATCTCTGAAGATAACAGATGGGGATGGTGTCCTGGTCCCGCAGATCAGTACTGGACTCCTGCGGCTGTTAACTTCTCCGTATATGATGGAAACGTTGCATGGGCTCCGCTAGCTCCCTCGGAAGTAGACTACAGCGGATTCTCTCTTGGATTTGGAAGTGGAGATTGGTCTGCATTCTTTTCCATTGGTGGATGCGCTACATATGAACCAATCGATCGTCATTACTGCAGAGCATTCCCATACAGCCCAACCATTATCAACAACTACACGAACATAAACTACTACAACAACAGATATAATGGTGGCAATCTGGGACCAGTTACGGGATATAGCAGATATCTATCTTCTGCTGAAAGTAACTATGCGACTTCCAGAAGAGTTGGCTTTGTTCCGATCAACGCTTCCAGAGCAGCGGGTGGATCAGTGATTGCTGAAACGAGATTCGCCACAGGTGTTCAGTACAACACTCTTTCAAGAAGTCGTGCAGCGATATTCCAGAACGGAACAGTTGCAATTCCTACGGGAAGGTTTACCCGGTCATTCGGGCCGCCATCTGTCCGTCCTACAGCTGTGTCCACAACACCAACCAGAATACTTACCCGTTCAGTAGCGCCGATCCAAATTGCCCAGCGTCCTGTATTCCGGGGAACAATGCCAAGGCAGGTTGCAGTGCATTTCCCAGGTAGATCAAGACCGGGAATGTATGGTGGTAACAACGGACCCTATGTGGGACGCTCCACACCTACAAGAGGCGGTGGCTTCAACTTCGACACCATGAGCAGATCTGCAGGAAATGGCAACAATTCTGCGCAGGCAGCAGCTGACCGTGCAAGACAAAACCTTGGTATCACTGGTCAATCCAGAAATAGAGCTCCACAAGGTGGAGGCAGTTATTCCACCGGAGGCAGGGGTACACCGTATGTACCAAGTGGTAATGGAGGACGCTCGAGAGGCGGCAACTACGGCAATGGAGGGCGAAGCACTCCTTATGTACCAAGCGGTGGTGGCGGGCGGTCCAATGGTGGCGGCAGGGGCACACCGTATGTACCCAGCGGCGGTGGTGGTCGCTCTGGTGGAGGCAACTTCGGCGGCGGTGGAGGCGGACGCAGTCGGCCAACGTACCACTACAGTCCTCCATCAGGAGGCGGTAGAAGTGGAGGCGGCGGCGGTGGTGGGCGTAGTGTAGGAGGTGGCGGTGGTGGTCGCAGCTCGGGAGGAGGCGGCGGTGGTGGCCGTAGTTCCGGTGGAGGAGGATCTAGCAGATCCCGACCTGGCCGCTGATTTTCTAAACTAGCACCAATAGGAAGTTCCCATCTTTTAAAGAAGGGAACTTCCTGTATTATGCGGAATAAACGAATAGTGAACCTACTGCATCTACCTTCCTGAGGAGATCGTATATGACTTTCCCATTTAAACTCACCGCTGAGCAGATTCTGCAGTTCCATCTTCAAGGATTTTTAAGTATTCCAATGCCAATCTCGCCTCCTGAAGAGCTGGAGTGGCTCATTGAAGAATATGACAATCTCTTTGCCACCCATGCAGGACGGGCAGAAGGAAACCAGTTTGATCTCGGAGGTGCAGATGATGATGAAAATAATGCTTCCCTGCCACAAATTTTAAATCCTGCACACTATGCACCCCGTTTGAATGAGGGGATATATCTTCAGAACGCCAACTCCATAGTGAAGCAGCTATTTGGACCAACCGCCTCAGCAGGTGTAGCACACGCAATTTATAAACCTGCTGGAATCGGCGGAGAGACTCCGTGGCATCAGGATGAGGCGTACTGGGATCCGGGCTATCAGTACTTTTCTGCATCAATCTGGATGCCCTTACAGGAGGCGACAGTCGAGAATGGGTGTTTATGGTTTATGCCTGGGAGTCATGAGTGGGAGGTTTTGGAGCATCGTCCAATAGGTGGAGATATCCGCATACATGGTCTGGAAATGACTGACCTCACACCTATTCGCAATCCTGTCGCATGTCCACTTTCACCCGGTGCGATCACTATACATAGAAACCGAACTGCCCATTATGCCGGCAGGAATGTGAGCAATACTCCCCGGCGGGCACTTATTCTATCCACAGGGTTACCTTCGCAGCCATTCCCTACACATAGAAGTTTCCCATGGAATGAAGTGAAGCGTACTGCCCGTGATGAGCGGGCAGTTGCCGCTAAACTCTGATGTGAACGAAGCTAGTGTCTAAACGGTGATGCATCCTCTTCGGGCGTTGCAGGTTCCACACGCCCACCCAGATACTGGGCAAGGAATGCCTCTGTGGCAGCTGCAAATACCAGCATATTCTCAGGTCGAGCAAACCC
>JAJZFJ010000260.1 GCA_021805395.1 bacterium | reverse complement strand
TCTCAAGTGGCTTCTCTCTCCAGCCCGAAGGATCTGTAATGCTCCGGGAGAGTCTCTACCTGCAGGAGATGAAAGCACATAATCTTTCCGTCCCAAGTGGGTATATAGTACACGAAGCGATGCCTGTTTACGGCCAAGGGGGTCATGTAACCCATGATGCCGGTTCTGGAATTGCTGCAGCGAATGCACTGCTCGATCATCCAGCCACCCGACCAACTGCCATATTTTGCTGGCGAGATGAAGCCGCATTTGCCGCTATTCAAGCCTGTCAACTGAAGGGTCTTAGAGTTCCAGATGACATTTCAATCGTCGGGTTTTCAGATCTATCTGCTGCGTGGCTAAGTAACCCGCCGCTAACTACGTGTGTGTCGCCATGGGAGGAGATGGGCAAAATGGCAATGCGCCAGTTACTGGACGGCCTCAGGGAAGACTTCGATCCTTCCCCCAGGGAAATACTGATCCCTACAGATCTGGTCGTCCGTGAATCAAGCGGTCCAGTTCCCGTCTCCCAATCATGATGTTAGAGCTATAGGCTATACATAGGAATTTCCTGTTTAACAGGCTTAATGCCACTATTGAAACCAATGGAGAGCATAGAGGGCAATAGTCTTGAATATCCACATTTTATATATAAAACTGCACTCTTCCATAAACTCATCCCAGCACAAACTGGCATCTGCTGCAATTTGCTGTCTACTTCTGCTTCTTTGCCCATTGGCTTCCCAAGCCCAGTCAGATGTGCATTCGGCAGCGTCCAGCATACGTGGCATATCAGCCGATAACGGCAACGGCACATTCACAAACCCTGTGCTCTATGGCGACTACCCGGATCCGGACATTATACGGGTGGGCAAAGATTTCTACATGGTAACCACGACGTTCGTGAGTGTGCCTGGTCTGGAAATCCTTCATTCACGAGACCTCATCAACTGGAATATCGTGGGATATGCTGTTTCCAAATTCAAGTTTAATCCTCGCTATAGCCTAATTGGAGGGAGTGAATATGCTCAGGGAGTATGGGCACCCAGCCTGCGCTTCCATGATGGCATCTACTATATAGTGGACAATATTCAAAACGCAGGTACAGTGGTCTTTCGCGCTGCTCATCCTGCCGGACCATGGAAGATGAACCGTCTCAATGGCTACCTGTTCGATCCCGGTCTAATGTTTGATGACGATGGCACACCATTGATTTACAACGGAACCGGTGGGAATATATCGGTTGCAGTATTGAATCCTGACCTCACGAAAGTACTATCCAACACTCCTGCTTATACACTCCCTCACCACGATGGTGAAGGGTCACATGCCTACAAGATAAACGGGATGTACTACGTTTTCAATGCAGTATATTCAATGAATGCCACCATAGCCTGCTCACGCTCGAAGAACAGGAACGGTCCTTTCATCAGCACTACAGTTTGTGCCAACAACATGCCCTGGCACGCACCACATCAGGGAGGCATCGTGCAGATGCCTAATGGTCACTGGTGGGGGTTTTCATTAGCAGACACTGGTCCAGTTGGACGCACTACATGGATATGCCCTGTGACCTGGAGTAATGGATGGCCATATTTTGGCGATCCTGCCCATCCTGCATTCCCCATAACATGCCGTGAACCCCGTCTTAGAATGCATCCTCATAACACCATTCCAGCATCAGATGACTTCTCAGGACCGAAACTGGGAATTCAGTGGGAGTGGAATCATAACCCGGACAATGCAAAATGGTCGTTGTCAGCAAGACCCGGTTATCTTCGTTTGTTTACTGAGCACGCTCCAAATTTGACGAATGCACGCAATACCCTTACTCAGCGAACAGTGGGTCCACAATGTACTGGAGTTATCAAAATTGACATCAGTCACTTGCAGTCAGGTGACCGTGCAGGATTATGTTTACTGGAACAGTATTTTGGTTACATCGCCGTGTATCAGGAAGCAAACGGGCCGGAGATTGTGCGGGTTGTAAACATGAACGGCAATCTGAATACACCTTCTGAAAATATCACAGATACAGTTCACAAAATTTCGAGTAAAACTTTGTGGCTTGCGGTACACTGTGATTTCAACACAAATCTTGCTCAATTCAGCTACAGTACCGACGGGCGGCATTTCACGGATTTGGGAGACAAGTTCCCTATGCACTTCACTCTGGCTACATTTCAGGGAGAGCGATTTGGAATCTTTGATTACAACCCCACGGGTGGTAGTGGCTGGCTTGACGTCGACTATTTCCATGAGGGCACATACAAACACCCGGCGTCACTTACAGCAGCTCACTGAAATGAGAAACTACGAACACAAGATTCGCGCTGTAAATAATGCAAGTGGAGGTCCTCACAGAGGACCGATGGTATTACTTATTCTGATCGAAATTTATAAACATGTGAAAGAAGGTGAATGAATGCGTCCATGGGGCAGGTTACTGACAGGAATAGTGTTAATAGCTGCTATAGGGGCGAATGGATCTTCGTTTGCTTCAGCTAGTGTTGCCGGTGGGATAATCTCGGTAGATAGCTCAGTTTCACCATTGGCAGTAGCCAGTTTCAAAACGGATGCCCGTGGCGTGGTATTTACTTTGCAGCAAGGCGTCATGCGGGTTGAAGTGTGCCAGGGAGACATAATCCGTATTGAGTATTCACCGGCTGCCGCTCTCCCGGCAAAACATTCACTTGTTGTCAATAAGATATGGGGCAGAGTGGCCTTCAAGGTGAGGGAGAACGCCGGAAGTATAGATATTCAGACTTCCCGTCTGATTGTGAAGGTATCCAAAAGCACAGGAGCAGTTACCTTCACAGACCTTAAGGGTAATCTCATACTGGCTGAAGCCAGTGAAAACAGTAAATCCGTTACTCCGGCTGTAGTAGATGGTGTCAGCACCAACATGATTGAGGACCTCTACAAGTCTCCCACAAACGAAGCCCTTTATGGTCTGGGTCAGCATCAGGACGGTATTCTCGATCTTAAGGGAGCCCACGAGCATATCCGCAACGTCAATACCGAGATCAATATTCCTGTACTGGTCTCCAACAGAGGATATGGCATCTATTGGGACAATGCATCGCCTTCCGATTTTTACGGTGATGCCAGAAATGGGACAGCATTCCGCTATGTATCACAGTGCGGAAACATGGTAGATTACTACTTTTTTTACGGGCCTAGCTTAGACAAAGTCATTTCCTTGTACCGGGTTGCCACGGGTGCTGCTCCCCTGTTTCCTAAATGGGCATACGGTCTTTTTCAATCTAAAGACAGGTATATGAGCCAGGCAGAACTGGAATCGGTAAAAGACGGCTATCGCAACAATCATATTCCACTGGACTGTATTGTTCAGGACTGGGACTACTGGGACCCGTATGCATGGGGATCCCATATCATGAATCCAGCAAGGTATCCCGACCCAAAAGCACTGCTAAATGATTTTCACCACGCCCACATTCACGGCATGATCTCTATCTGGCCAGTGTATCAATACGTTGCCAATCCCACCGATCCAAGTGAAGACAGAAATTTCAATGAGATCAATAAACTGGGCGCCTTTTATCCCAGCGCAGGAACACATCATTTTTATGATACATTCAATGCAAAAGCAAGGAAGCTGGTATATCGTCAGATTTATGACGAACTGCTTGGAAAGTATGGCTGGGATGGAATCTGGGCAGATAACACAGAACCTCAGCCTTATCCTGATTATTTCGACATGCGTACAGTGAATACCGCTATTGGGAAGGGTGTTCTGCATATCAATGCATATCCTCTTGAGCACAGCCGGGCACTCTATGATGGATGGCGTTCTATAGGTCCGACTGGCAAGCGCGTCTATATACTCACCCGCAGCGCGTTCGCTGGACAGCAGCGCTATGCCACCACCTGCTGGTCTGGAGACATTCAGTGCAACTTCCCCACTCTGCAAACACAGATTCCAGCTGGCCTTAATTTTGCCAGCGCAGGCATGCCGTACTGGACAACCGATATCGGAGGCTACTGGGGACATACCTTGAACTGGAAGACCAGTGCTAACAATGAGTTGTTTACACGCTGGTTTGAATACGGTACATTTTGCCCTATTTTTCGCATCCATGGCGGTGGGACCAGAGAGCTATATAGTGATAGCTGGAGCGATATAACGAAGGCAACTCTGCTCAAATTTGACAATCTGCGCTACCGCCTGATGCCATACATCTACTCTCTAGCCTGGAGAGTCACAAGCCAGGGATATACCATAATGCGCCCGCTGGTTTTTGATTATCAGCATGATCCCAATGTCTACAATATCAAGGATCAGTTCCTTTTTGGGTCAGCGTTCATGGTCAACCCGGTAGTGGAAGCAAATGCCGTTAGTCGACAGGTGTATTTCCCAGCTGGTAGATGGTTCAATTTCTGGACCGGCAAGCCTGTTTCTGGAGGTGTTACTAAAATAGTCAATGCGCCACTCAACCTGATACCCATCTATGTTAAGGCAGGCTCTATTGTGCCGATGGGTCCATTCATCCAGTATGCAGATCAGAGTGCCAATCCCCTTGAGATACGGATATACAGGGGCGCGAACGGAACCTTTACGCTCTACGAGGACGAAGGCAATACATACGATTATGAAAAGGGCAGGCACTCTGAAATACCGTTTCAATGGGATGACAAAGCTGATCGCTTGACGATTGGCGTTCGGACTGGGAATTTCAAAGGAATGCTCGCTCACAGAACATTTCACATTGTGCTCGTAAGTCCCAATAATGGAGACGGTGTAGCAATTGGCAGGCCAAACCAGACTGTGGAATACACTGGATCCAGAGTGGTTATCTCCATGAAGACCTAATGAGGTACCGTGTGAACCAGATAAACCATGAAAGGATAGAGATGCGTCACATAAGAAGCACTTTATCAGAGGATGAAGAGCTGGATACCGGGAAGCATCTGAAGACACAACTCACAATTGCACTGTTACTGATAATGGCGGCATTTCCTCCACTATGCCGTGCAGATAATCCCATTGTGCATACCCGTTTCACTGCCGACCCGGCTCCAATGGTTTATCACAATTCTATCTACCACTGCACCAGCCATGACGAGGATAACGCCACTGGCTTCACGATGAGAGACTGGCTCTGTTATACATCTACAGATATGGTGAACTGGACCGGTCAATGGGCAGCTGCCTCTCGGAAAGATTTTCACTGGGCAGCAAGCAATATAACTGGTTGGGGTGAATATGAAAACGGTGCCTGGGTGCCACAGTGCATAGAACGGGATGGCAAGTTCATCATGTACTGCCCTGTACAGGGACGTGGAATAGGCGTACTGTTGGCTAACAAACCTTTTGGTCCTTTTGTCGATCCACTTGGGAAACCGCTGAATGGGCCACAATTTTACAGTATTGATCCAACGGTATATATTGACAATGACGGACAGACCTATCTGTACTGGGAAAACCCTAACCTCTGGTTTGTCGAACTGAGCCGAGACATGATCTTGTATTCAGGAAAAACTGTAAAAGACAGTTCCTTTGCCAAAGTGCAGGGTCAACCTGTTCCCTACCACTATCAGGAAGGGCCATGGATCTCCCAACGCCATGGTCATTACTGCATGGTTTACACCTCTACCTGCTGCCCGGAAGGCATCGTCTATTCCACGAGTTCCGCTCTAACCGGACCATGGAGCTTCAAGGGTTACGTCATGAAGCCCAGTCCGGCGGCGTCTGGTAACCATCACGGCGTTATTGACTATAAGGGGCACTCCTATCTGTTTGGTTTCAGCTACTACCTAAACTATCTTCACACCAGTATACACCGTGAACGGCAGTCGGTGTGCGTAGAAGAGTTCACGTACAACCCGGATGGCACTATCCCCACACTCTCATGGTGGCCAGTCACCGGCCCACGGCAGATTGGTACATTGGATCCGTACCACCAGACCAGGGCAGCCATGTGCTGGGAATCTGGTGTGCCTACTGGATCATGCGCCACTGGTGGAATGGAAGTGTGTAATATGGGTAGTAAGAGTTACACCAAGTTGAAAGGCGTTAACTTTGGTGAGGGTGCAAAGTCATTTGATGCCAGCGTTGCATCTATAAGACAGAGTGGCATGAGGTACGTCTGAATGCACCTATAGGGCAGTTGTAGGTTTATGCACTGTTCCAGATACCGGGGGACTGCAGAAGTGGTCCACCATCTCATGTGCTATCAGCACTGCTTCTGGAATTCATGGCCTTTACTTCAGGTTTACAGGTGGCGCAGCAACCTGTTCAACTTTAGATGGTGGATGTTTCTCCACTGATTTAACCATACATTATTTTCAACGATGTTACATAATGTTCTTGCATATTGCAGATATTTGTTTCATCAACCATCAGCAGTTAATGTATGGAGAAATATTTTGGTAGCGAGATTATATCTCGACATGAAGGAATACAATGACAAATAACAAAGACAAAGAGAACAACGAGGGAACCGAGTCATCGCTGTCCATCACCCGACGCAATCTCCTCAAGAACGTTGGTGCTGGTGCAGTTGGTCTTGCACTTCCTATATCGTCTGATGCCAAGGGATCAGGTGCACCTGCCAGTACGGCTAAGGCGGAATCTGCTGCTCCGATCCCCTATTCTACCGTTCAGTTTATAGAAAGCGGCGACTCCGAAGCAGTGATTTTAGAAAAGGCAGCCAAGGTTCTTCCTCGTCCCAATCAGACTACATGGATGCGGCTGGAACGAACGTTCTTTATCCATTTTGGCCCCAATACTTTCAGGGGAGTAGAGTGGGGAAATGGTGAGGAAAGCCCATCCATCTTCAATCCTACGGAACTGAATGCTGACCAGTGGATTCGAACCATAAAGGATGGCGGCGGAAAAATGGTGATTCTGGTTTGCAAGCACCATGATGGTTTTTGCGTATGGCCAAGTCGCTATACCGGGCATACAGTTGCTGCCAGTCCCTGGCGAAATGGAAAAGGCGATGAGGTTCGTGAGGTTTCCGAGGCTGCCCATAGGCATGGCATCAAGATGGCGGTCTATCTTTCCCCCGCAGATCTGTATCAGCTGCGTACTAACCCAACGAATCCAGCCGGCTATTATGGAAATGGAAGTACCCCCGTACAATCGGTAATCCCTACCGATCCTGCGAGCTTTGATTCAAATCCATCACAGGGTCGCACCCCTCCTGCAGGCTTCAAGAGCTACTCTTATGTAGTAAACGATTATAACCGGTATTTTCTTAACCAGCTGTATGAACTCCTCACTGAGTATGGTCCTATTGAAGAGGTTTGGTTCGATGGCGCCAATCCAGATCCAAGTGTGCACGAAACATACGATTACGAGGCATGGTACGATCTGATCCGCCACCTTCAGCCACAAGCTGTCATCTTTGGAAAAGGTCCAGATGCACGCTGGGTAGGTAACGAAAGCGGCATCGGTCGCACCACGGAATGGAGTGTCATTCCGCTTCCACAATCGCCAGACACCTATATATGGCCAGATATGACAGAAGAAGACCTTGGAAGTCGTGCGAAACTTGTGCCTGGCTCCTATCTTTGGTGGTATCCCGCTGAAGTTAACATGCCTATCCTGTATGGCTGGTTTTGGGCAGCTGGAAAAGCATGCAGGACAGGCGCCGACCTCATTAACAACTACTACTATTCCGTAGGACGTAATGGGAACTGGCTGCTCAATCTGTCCCCTGACACACGTGGCCTGATCCCCGATATCCAGGTGACAGCTGTGCGCCAGATGGCACAGGTAATTGCTGCCACCTTCGAGAAAGACATGGCAGCCGGCGCCGTACTCACCGCCGATTCATCCAACCCCTCGCACCAACCTTCGCACGCGCTGGATGGTAATCTGGACACCTGGTGGGAAGCAGCACCGGGTCAGTCGACAGCTGTACTCACACTAAAACTTCCTCATCCCAGGACCTTCGATGTTGTCTCACTTCAGGAGGCGGTTGATCACCGCAGCCAGCGCATAGAGACATTCAACGTGGATGTGTGGAATGGCTCACAATGGAACGAGGTAGACGTTCAAACCACAGTTGGCCATAAACGGCTCCTTCGGCTTCATGCACCACAGACCGCCGATCAGGTACGAATTCGCATCACCAGCTCACGCCTTGAGCCAACGCTTGCCGCCATCGCTCTCTTTAAACAGGCAGATCTGGTACAGCCTCCAATCCTCTCCGATCGTGATGCTTCTGGAAAGGTGACAATGCATAATCCCCTTGGCCTTCCAATGGTATACACAACAGATGGAGAAATGCCTACGCTAAAGTCTGCGGTCTACCATAACCCCATTGAGCTTCCACTGGGAGGCATCGTCTATGCCGCATGCATTACGCATGATAAACAGCTGGGAATGATCTCGGAGAAGGCATACCCTGGTCTCATTCCAACGGGATGGAAGGTGGTAGCTGTAAATGGCACCAGCCCAGCAGATACAGATGACGTCACGAAAGCTATTGATGGAAATCCAGCAACCTTTTGGCTGACAAGCGGCGCACCTTTGCCTGTATCCCTCACAGTCGACATGAACCATGCAATACGAATTGCAGGCTTTGTCTATCTGCCAAGACAGGATGGGCAACTTACCGGTACAGTGAATACTTTCCGTTTTGAAACAAGCCTGGACGGAAAAACCTGGACCACAGAAGTCAAGTCTGGGCGCTTCGACAATGTGAAGAACAATCCTGTTGCACAGGAAATCTATTTCGGTCCAACATCAGCGCGATTCTTCCGTTTCACAGCACTAAGCGAGGTGGATGGAAACGATGCTGTGAGCATGGCGGAGATCACAGTTTTGCCCGATAACACGGTAAAACACGCAGAAAATCGTGATTAAATCTTCCTGACTGCAGCAGTGTTAGCAACTGTAATGCTGCATGATAGTCTGAAGAGAGCTAGAGGATGGGGGTAATGCTATAGGGAAGCTCGGATGTTTTCAAATCCGGAATGAATAGCTCAGTCCCAGCAGGGTGCTGTCAGCAGCCTTTCCCCCCTTCTTCAGTCAGGATGGAATGAGGCAATAAAAATACTGGAAATGCGATCGGAGAGAGTATGAAAAACCAATCAGTATTACATCTAATTCTTGCTTTCGGTATGGGTATGTTTCTTATTTCATCTGCCCAGGCCGATAATCCTGTCATCCAGACACGTTATACAGCTGATCCCGCACCTGTTGTTATCAATGGCAAGGTCTACCTCTATACCGATCACGACGAACCACATGCTACCTGGTTTGTTATGAAAGACTGGCGCTTGTACACCTCATCCGACATGGTGAACTGGACGGATAAAGGATCGCCGCTGTCCCTGAAAACTTTCAAGTGGGCGCAAAAAGATGCATGGGCGCCACAGGTAATAGAACGCCATGGCAAGTTCTACTGCTATGCACCAATGACGCAGAAAGGTGTCGGTATGTCAATTGGGGTTGCTGTCGCAGACAAACCAGAAGGTCCTTTTCATGACGCTTTGGGACATGCTCTGGTTCACGTTAGCCCTTTAGACATAGACCCAACAGTCTTTATTGACAAAGATGGACAGGCATATCTGTATTGGGGAAACTCGCAGCTATATTACGTAGAGCTGAACAAAGATATGATCTCCTACAATCAGCATGTGGGGATTGTCAAAGTGCCCCTTACTGCTGAGGGTTTTGGAAAGCGGCCAGGAAACAATCCCAGATTTACACTTTATGTAGAAGGACCATGGTTCTACAGGCGCGGCAATCTATATTACATGGTCTATGCTGCTGGAGGAATTCCAGAGTTTATTGCATACTCCACGAGTCCAGGTCCAACTGGTCCATGGACCTATCGCGGTATTATCATGCCGAACCATCTGCCACAACTCGCCTTCACAAATCATCCTGGTGTCCTGGACTACAAGGGTCACTCCTACTTCTTTTATCACGATCAGGCGCTCCCTGGTGGAAGTGGATTTGATCGCTCCGTATGCATAGAGGAGTTTAAATATAATCCAGACGGATCGTTTCCTACAATCCTGCCAACCAAGCAGGGACCAGCTCCAGTTGGTCATTTTAATCCTTACAAAACAACCCCTGCTGCCACCATCGCCTGGGAAACCGGAATTCAAACGGAAACAAGTCCCACGGTGGGTGTGTATGCTTCCTGTAACCAAAACGGTGGATATATCAAAGTAGAAAGTGTTGATTTCGGTCTTCAGGGTCCCAAATCTATCTCTGCACGAGTATCTTCCACATCTGAAGGTACATCAATTGAGATCCATCTGGACAGTGTTGATGGACCATTAGCAGGAACCATCAACGTTCCTAACACTGGTGCATTGAGTCAATGGTCTGCTGTGCAGTCGCCAGTTTCTGGAATTAAGGGAATCCACGATGTCTATTTCGTGTTCAAGGGTGTGTCTGATTCGCAGGGTATCAATTTCCTGTCGTGGAAGTTCTCGAAATAACAGAGTTAATGATGGAAGCCCATTATTCCTTACTGTTAAGGCATAGTCCCGGTTTCGCTGGAGTAAACATGATGACAGATATTAGAAGATGCAAGCAGATCATAGTGTATGGAATTTATCTGATGTGAAGAAAGCATCCTGATCTGAAGCTGCTGGCTTCATACTATAGGAGACATAAACAATGACGTATCACTGGCTCGCACTATGGAATTCAGCCCCTGCCGTTAACCGGCTTTATTTGGCAGCTACCCTGTCTGGGATCAATAAAAATGACTATTGACGCCAATAGCATTGCAGGCAGGGTCATCCCAACAACTACCATTGGTGGTTCAGAATACCCACAAATCACTCCAGATTTGCGGGTGATCTTCCGTATAAATGCACCCGAAGCACAAAAAGTCGAGTTCGATCTCGGCAAACATTACCTGGCATCGAAAGATGCAGACGGTTACTGGACAGCTATTACAGAACCTCAGGTTCCTGGCTTTCACTACTACTTTTTAAAAATAGATGGCGTTGCTGTAAATGATCCAAACAGCGAAACCTTTTATGGATGCGGCCGCCAGACCAGTGGTATAGAAATTCCAGAAACAGATGTGAACTTTTATCTGCCACAGGATGTTCCACAAGGTGAGATTAGGGAACGCCGCTATTTCTCCAAAACAACAGGATCCTGGAGGCGGATTTACATATATACACCTGCCGGCTACGATGCTGATCGCGAGACTCACTATCCGGTTCTATATCTGCAGCATGGTGGAGGTGAAGACGAACGCGGCTGGGGTAATCAGGGCAGAGCAGGAATAATCATGGACAACCTTATCGCAGGTGCAAAGACAGAGCCAATGCTGGTTGTAATGGAAAAAGGCTATGCTCTGCGACCAGGTGAGGCTCCAGTTCCACTGACTCCTGGAGGTGGGAGACGCGATTTCAAACAGATGTTTTCCGCTCTGGATGAAGTTTTTGTTAACGACCTTATCCCTCTTATAGATTCGCAGTATCGGACCATTCCAGATCGCGAACACCGGGCAATTGCAGGTCTATCCATGGGTGGCCTGCAGGCATTCACAATAGGTCTGGGGCATCTCGATATGTTCGCATCCATCGGCGGATTCAGTGGTGCAGGCGGCGGATTTGGATCACCAGTAGATCTTGAAGTGGACTACAGCGGAGTGATGGCGGATCCAGAAGCTTTCAACAGTAAGATGGCAGTTCTCTGGATAGGGATTGGTACAGCAGAAGGAGAGAGATTCTACGACAGCATTCATAGCTACCACAAACACCTTGAAGCAGGTGAAATCAAGCACTATTATTACGAATCGCCAGGAACTGCACATGAGTGGCTCACATGGAGAAGGTGCCTGCATGAGTTCGCACCCCTGCTTTTTCATAAGCAGAATGAGGCACCCGTCTCTCTAGGCGACTCGAAAAGCAGAACCGCAGTTGCCTCGAGTGCTGTGACCATCAACCCCGACGACATTCAGCTATATCCTGAGCCACCTGCTGGTATCGATTCTGATCTTTCTGACATACCGCATGGCAAACTGGAGATGATTGAGTACTACTCGAAGACAGTTGGTACGCAGCGATTAATGAATGTGTATACCCCTCCAGGCTACTCCTCAAACAAAAAGTACCCTGTCCTCTATCTACTTCACGGAATTGGAGGCGATGAGACTGAGTGGGAACGTTTTGCCAAGCCCAGTCTGCTTATGGACAATCTGCTCGCAGAGAAGAAAACAGTACCAATGATTATAGTGATGCCCAATGGACGTGCTCAAAAGGATGACAGAGCTGTTGGGAACGTATTCGCCTCCGCTCCCGCCTTCGCAGTATTCGAGCAGGATCTAATTCTGGATGTCATCCCCGCCATTGAGGCACGCTACTCAGTTCTGGCAGACAGAGATCATCGGGCACTTGCAGGCCTCTCCATGGGGGGAGGTCAAGCCCTCGATTTTGGATTACTGCATATTGAACTGTTCGCATGGATAGGTGCTTTTTCGCCAGCACCTAATACTTACCCTCCTGCACAGCTTGTACCAGATCCTCAGGCTGTGAAGGATCAGCTAAGACTGCTCTGGCTCTCGTGTGGTGCAGCAGATGGGCTGTTTCACATTAGCCAAGGCGTGCATCTGTATCTGAAGCAACACGGTGTTTCTCACATTTGGAACGTAAGCAGCTATGGACATGATATTGTTGAATGGCAAAACAATCTTTATCACTTTCTGCAATCGACGTTCCAATGAGATTTTACATATAGCCCCGTTTAAATTGGATGGGAGTCTTCAATCTTTGAGTGCAGTAGTTAGCGCTCAGCATTTTGGAGTGCATTTACTGGTTAAGAAGTAATTCAATGAGTTCACAGGCGAATAACTGACAGACCTTAGACGCCATAGTGGCGCCAACATACACCTGAAAGGAAGATGATACATGAAATCCTCTCACATAGATATCAGGGTACCAACGATACTATTGACTCTTGCACTCTTCACTGCAAACTGTACTGCTAATTCAACCCCTACACCAACTCATAAGGATGCCAGTAATCTTCAAAGTAGAAGCTATTTTGCACTCAGTCATTTGATGACACCTGTGACAAAGAAGCCCAGGGAATGTAATCCTGGACTGCATGTAATGCTGACAACGACCTCACCACATATAAGTCATAAAGTGGTGACTAACGAACAGAAGTGGTACGCAATCCGGCCCTGTGTGCCCCTGTTTTCTGTTCTATGTTTTCAGGCTCATGTTTCTCCTCCCCAGGTCACGGGAGAGCCAAAGATTACTTCAAAAAATAGTGGCACATCCGTCAAGCTCAATCCGGATGATGTTCCTTTGTTTCCAGTACCACCAGCCGGTATTGATGCATACAGACCAGATATTCCTCACGGCAAACTGCAAATGATTGAGTACTATTCGAAGACTGTGGGGACTAACCGTTATATGAATGTGTATACTCCTCCTGGCTACTCACCGGGTAATAAGTATCCTGTTCTGTATCTGCTCCATGGCATTGGGGGCGATGAGACTGAGTGGGAGCGGTTTGCCAAGCCCAATCTGCTTATGGACAACCTGCTCGCAGAGAAGAAGACAGTGCCAATGATTATAGTGATGCCCAATGGGCGCGCTCAAAAGGATGACCGGGCTGTGGGCAATATCTATGCAGCTGCTCCAGCATTCGCAGCATTCGAGCCAGACCTTCTCCAGGATGTCATCCCCACCATAGAGGCACACTACTCCGTTCTGACTGATAAAGATCATCGGGCACTTGCCGGTCTCTCTATGGGTGGAGGGCAAGCCCTCGATTTCGGATTGCAGCATCTTGAGCTGTTCGCATGGATAGGTGCCTTTTCACCAGCACCTAACACGTATCCACCTGCAAAGCTTGTGCC
>JAJZFJ010000278.1 GCA_021805395.1 bacterium | reverse complement strand
TATGCACAGCAAAGCCCGGAACAGAAATTGGCTATAGTGCGAGAGGAGACCAGAAAAACTAAAACACTTTATGTTGGTGATGGAATTAACGATGCTCCTGCAATGATGGCTGCAACGATTGGTATGGCAATTGGACAAAACAGCGATGTAACTTCCGAAGCGGCCGGTGTTGTCGTGATGGACAACTCTCTGAGGAAAGTGGATGAGTTTATGCATGTCGGCAAGCGCATGCGGAGCATTGCACTGCAAAGCGCCATTGGTGGAATGGTGTTGAGCGTGATAGGGATGGTATTTGCAGCCACAGGCTATTTAACCCCCGTTGAGGGAGCCATATCTCAGGAAGTGATAGACTTTCTTGCGGTGATGAATGCTCTGCGTGCAGCATTCCCGCCGAGGGTGATCAACGACTATTGAACAGTCAGCACTCTATTCAAAAATACCCTGCGGATGTGTTCAAGAGTTAGCTTTGACAGTTTCGTGCCACTCTAAACCTTCCGGCAGCATTGCGTTTGAATACTCTATATGGATTACGCGCCGGTGTCCTGGAGACTGAGCAGAAGAAGATGCATGTAGCAGGAGTGGGCGCATTAATATAACCCCGCCAGCTTCTACAGTGCAGACATGCTCTGCGGACTTTGACCGTAAATCGTCCAGCTGTTCGGATGTCAGCTTTCCATACCTTTGTGTGCCAGGTAGAACTCTAAGTGGACCATTCTCCGTATCACAATCATCTAAGTGAACTCTCACTGCAACCATCTGCTCTAGCAGCCAGGCTGTTGCCTGTGCATGAACTACGCCATCCTTATTTGACCATGGTCCAAAACCTTCAACGTCGTGCTGCCTGGTAACAGCAACCACCAAATCCTGATGCCAGGGTACTTTCCAGTTTGCACCCTCTATCTTGTCAAAATACATAGCCCTCACAGCAAAATATTGATCACCGAGGTAAGGAGCTACAAGGTTCCGAATTCTCTCTGATTGTGCCAGAAGCCGAACTTCTTCAATTTTGTGCAGCAGGTTACGGAGAGCGTACACAGATTGCTTAGCGTTTGAGTGATTGAGTAATTCGTAGTCCTGGAGGGCGTGTATCAGTTTTGAACACTCATCGTTGTCAAGTATTCCGGAGCGGATGGCAAAACCGTCTTGTTCAAAAGCATTGCTTGCAATACTTGTCATATTTTCTCCAGGGGGTAGCTGGTTACTCATAACCTATTCTGTTACTCTATGGATAGAAGTATATCTCCAGTTATACTCAAAGTAGAAATGGTCGCTTATCTGCTTTAAGTTATAGGATGGCTTACGCTGTTGTAGTCAGGAAGTTCTTTTCAGAACGGGTGAGCATGACTGCATTCACTGCCACGATGATGGATGATGCCGACATAAGGAGGGCTGATACCGCAGGCTGAATTGACCAGCCCAATGAGTGATAGAACAGACCAGCTGCAACCGGAATTGCTACGACATTATACACACTCGCCCAGATCAGATTTTGCTTCATCTTCCCGACAGTGGCTTTGGAGAGAATGATAGCGTTTACGATATCTATCGGCTCTGACTGCATGAGAACAATATCAGCCGCCTCGGTAGCTACATCTGTACCTGCACCAATTGCGATGCCAATATCAGATTGAGCTAATGCAGGAGCATCATTCACCCCATCACCCACCATGGCAACAAATTTGCCCTCACTTTGCAGTTTCTGCACAAACTTTGCCTTGTTCTCTGGCAATACTTCTGCAAAAACGCGGTCTATTCCCACCTCTTTGCCCACATGTTCTGCTACGGTTTGGTTGTCACCACTTAACATTGCAGTCTCAATTCCACGCTTCTTGAGCTCCTCGATGGCACGCTTGGCAGTCGACTTTATAGGGTCTGTGACTGAAACCACTGCAACTGCTTTTTTATCTACAGCAAGTAGAAGGATGGTCTGATTTGTTGACAGCATTCGGTCCAGGGCATCCTGTAACGGATGCATATCCACATTTTCCGTTTGCATCAGGGCTTCATTGCCTACCAGAACCGCATGCCCCTCTACCTTTGCACTGACACCTTTTCCTGCAACGTTTTGAAACTCTTTCACATCCTCGGGAAGCTTGAGATTACGGCGTTTACTCTCTTCCATAATAGCATATGCCAGCGGATGACTGGATTGAGATTCAACTGCTGCCAGCGTACGGATGGTGTTGTCATCGGTCGCTCCATCAACACATTTTATCTCAGTAACACGCGGTTTACCTTCCGTGAGTGTCCCGGTTTTATCGAGAACAATGGCATTTATCCTGGAGGTACTTTCCAAAGTAGCAGCATCTTTAATCAGTATGTGGTGCTTTGCACCTAACCCGGTACCTACTGCAACTGCAGTGGGTGTTGCCAGACCCAGTGCATCCGGGCATGCGATTACTATTGCTGAGATTGCGAAAGTGAGTGCTGTTAGGAATGTCACCCCTTCAATCCAGCGCCATCCGATGAAGGTGAAGATGCCTGCACCCACAGCCAGCACTACCAGATAGCCTGCTGCCTTGTCTGCAAGACGTTGGCCGGGAGCTTTAGAGTTTTGAGCGGTCTCTACAAGTTTAGCAATCCTGTTGAGTGTGGCGTCTGCACCAACTGCCGTGACTTTGAAGGTGATGGTTCCAGACCCATTCACCGAGCCCCCAATTACCTTATCTCCTGGTTTTTTCTGAACTGGCACGCTTTCACCCGTTACCAGAGCCTCATCAATTGCAGATTCACCTTTTTCAACAGTGCCGTCCACTGGCACCCGATCGCCAGGACGTATCACAACCTCATCACCCAAAATAACATCGGCTGTGTCGACCTCAGTCTCCTGGCCATTACGGATGACATGTGTTTTTGGTGGAACGAGATTAAATAAGGCTTTTAATGAATCGTTTGTACCTCTGCGAGATTTCATCTCCATCCAGTGACCAAACAGCACGAACGTAACGAGCATGGCAGCCGCATCATAGAACAACTCTGTGGAACCGATGACGGTGAGATATAAAGAGGCAAAATATGCTGCCAGTACACCAACAGAGATGAGTACAGACATATCAAGCTTTCGGGTTTTGATTGACTGATATGCGCCAGCAATGAAGATCCATCCACACCAGAATACAACAGGTGTAGTTAACGCAAAAAGTATCCATGATCTTGGATGCGGATTGATGGGAATGCGTATTCCCACCATTACAGCCATTGGGGATAAGAGGACAACAAGTAGTGAGAGCACAAGTGCAACCCAGAATCGCTTACGGATGTCAGCTTCCATACTTGCTGCCATGCCAGGATCGTTCATATCGTGGGTCATGGGATGTTTGTCATCGTGTTGCATCTTCATCATCCCTGACGGTTTATTTGCAGAGAGTTCGCCGGTTGGGTGTGTTTGAGATTCATTCATAAGAAGCTGCTCCATGGAACTATCAGTGCATAGATTAGTATAATGATGTGACGTGTATCAGACCAATTTTATATCCTGCAAAGAAGGTAACACATCAGATCTGGTAGTTAGTTCACCTATACGTGTAAATCCGCTTCATTCTTATCTGCATCAGTCATTAGGATAGTTATTACTATCTCTGTGTCTATCAATTAGCACGCAATTAGTCGCATTCTGACAGATTGATCTGTGCACACATCTTCAGGGGATGTAAACTTTGCATACATTTCAAACAGACTTTAGTTTAGTTTGATATGAGACAAACGAGAGCAACGTATCTGTTCAGAAATTTCTCGTTGTGACAGGTTTACGAAAGGTGTAAGATTATATATTTATTAGCATGCTTTGAATAAATTATGAGAATTAATAATAAAAAATAAACAATTTGCTGCAAAATTATTCAACGTCAAATATTTTGATATTGCAAAATATACAAATTGCCATGGACATGAAGACAGCCAATATTTTCCTCGATTATCTTGAAATTACAAATATTTAAAAACAAGACAAAGTTTATGGATAATGAGGGCTGACTATTCACATCCATTTAATTTCTGAGATGAATTCTCTATGACAATCGTTACATGAGCATCGAATTTTTTGTCCATTACATAATTGAACATGATCGCCACCATGACGATGCTGCGCAATAATATTTTCAATATCATCAATATCTGCATCCCAAATGTCGGGGCATGCATCACATCTATACACATTATAAGCAATTGCGGCTACAAATTCTGTGTTAGTTTTCTTGCAATAAGTGCAAGGATTGCATTTATGTAAAACAATGTCTGCCATTTTTTAAACTCCTAACCATTTTCTTTATTCCATAATATTACCAGTGAATATTATACTATGTTCTTCAGCAAATTGTCAAGTCTTTCATCATTGCATGCCGCAAATCTGAGATGATATTGTATAATTATGGCAATCTGCCTTTATTAATTAGTGATTGTGAATTCATATAATTATACCAGACTATCAAGACTAACCGTCTTCTATTCAAAAATGCGATTGAAATATCTTTTGGCAAGTGAAGGAGATTATACTTAACATAACTAATGTACATATATCAACTATACAGATGAGGTACCTTGATGGCCGAGGAAAACCGGTGGGAACAGCTTTACATGCAGAGTCCACCCAGTGATATACCCTTTCATTTTGATAATATCAAGAATTCACAGTTCCAATTAGAGTATTTAAAGGCAATTTTAAACCTCACACCAAGAAGTGCAACTACTTGTGAGACAGGGATTGGTACAGGTTTTGGAGCTATTTGGTTATCGTTACGAGGTGTGCAAGCATCAGGAATTGATATTGTATCCAGTGTCGTTGAGCGGGCAAAGTATGCAAATAGTTTGCTTAAGGGGCATGCTAGCTTCGAAGTTGGTGATCTCTTCAAAATGCGAAATACCACTCCAACTGGAACAGGACCGAGATATAGAGTTATTCATCACCAGGGCGTACTAGAACATTTCACAGTTAAACAGATGCATGCAGCACTGGCTGTCCAGGTTATGAGTGCAGATTATGTGGTCTTCAGTGTACCATCGTGTTTCTATTTATATGAACCAGAATATGGTAATGAAAAATTACTGCCAGTAGAGGAATGGGAGCATCATTTAAAGCCATTTGACATCCATGAACTGAGATATTATGGAGATGAACAAGCCAAGGGAAGAGATCATATACTTTGCATCCTCAAGGGAGAACCTGAATCAAACAAATTAACCCAACTCATAGACGACAAAGACAAAGACTATATTCCAGGCATTTCAGCTATTGTCCATACACGAAATGAGGAAAAGAGACTTCCAGCCTGTCTTGACACATTAACTGGTTGGACCGATGAGATTATTATCTGTGATATGGAGAGTTCAGATGAAACTGTAAATATAGCAAGCAAGTATACCCAGGATATTATTTCACATCCTTTAATCTCCAATTTTGACCGTGCCCGGAATGTTTCTGCTATGAGAGCCAGATATCAATGGATCTTTTATCTGGATGCTGATGAGAGAGTTCCTGAACAACTTGGGAGCGCATTGAGGAATATGATCTCTTCCAATGATGCAACTTTTGCAGCTGTCTTGCCTCCATTCAAGCATCATTTCCTGGGCTACTGGCTTCAGAGCCTGTATCCTGGTTACACAGCTCCAAGATTATTGAAGAATGGTCACTTTTATTTCAATGCCAGACTCCATTCAGGAGCAGTTGTAGATGGCACCACAATTGCTTTCCCGCCAAATAATCCAGATTTAGCTCTCATTCACTATTCATATGACAGCATCAGCCATTATATAGACAAAATGAACCGGTATACAAATGGTGAAGCTGAAAACCTGTTTAGAGATGGCAAACCTTTCCACTGGAAACATGCGATTTCTGCATTCATTGGTGATATGACACATTACTATGACACTGGCAACGGGAAGCAGGATGGAATTATTGGCTGGATCTGGGCGTTCAATTCAGCATTCTACCGATTTACACAATACACCAAGTTACTAGAAATGCGGGCAGCTAGAGAGGTAATGACCTCTGCTGAGTCGGTTGCTCCCAATTCTATTCGAGATGTTCTTGAGTATGCACTGGCAACTCTGGACCACCCCAATGTACAAAAAGAGACCAAAGCAAACCTTATTATTGAGCCGAATGGGTCTGATATCCTGTGGATTGGACCAATCTATGATGCAAGTGGCTTAGGAGAAGAGAGCAGAAGTTTTATATTGAGTCTGGAACGTGCTGGAGTTAATTTTTCTGTAGGGAATACAGAATGGGGACAAGGAGCATACATTGATCCAGAACTGAAATCTATTTTGGAGAAAAGATTAAACAAACCTGTTTGCCCTGGCTATATCCAGATTATTCAGGATTTTCCTGCGAATTTCAAACGGGAGGTACATGCCGGTTATGTTATTTGCCGGACAATGTTTGAGACTGACAGATATCCGGATGAATGGATTGATCCCTGCAATGCCATGGATGAGGTTTGGGTACCATCAGAATTCAATGTCAAAACTCTTGCAGCTGCAGGAGTTAAGCAGAATAAACTTCAAATATTGCCCGGATGTCTTGCCACAGAGCCTTATAATGCTCCCTCTCACCTAGCCTTCCCGTGGAGTGCTGATTCAACACACCATAGTAAGACTGTATTCATGACCATCTTTGACTGGACCCTTCATAAAGGTTGGGATGTTCTTCTAAAAGCATTTATACAGGAGTTTGGTGCTGAGGAGAATGTTTTACTGGTCATTAAAATATGGTCTTCCCTTGGCTATTCACATGCTGAGATACAACAACAAGCTGCAGAATATATTCGGGACACATGTAACATAGAACTATCCACACACAGCAATATTCAATTTATTTTTGAACACTTTGAAAGTGAGAAACTTATACAGCTATACAAGAGTGTGGATTGTTTTGTGTTACCCAGCAGAGGAGAAGGATGGGGAAGACCATTCATGGAGGCAATGGCATGTGGGATACCGGTCATCGGATCTGACTGGGGTGGAAATACCCATTTTATGAAACATGATAATTCGTTATTAATAAAAACCAGCATTAAGACTATACCTGAACGTGGATGGAGAGAGATTCCCTTCTATAGAGGTCATTGCTGGTGTGAACCGGATACAACTGATTTGCGAGATAAAATGCGGATGATATTTGAGAAGTCAGAAAAAGTCAACCAACTTGCCATGAAAGCCAAAGAAGATATAACTTCACAATATTCAATTGAACATATCGGTGCATTCCTTAGATCCAGATTAGAACATATCCAAATTAAAAAAGATGCTAACATGGATATTAAGCCACGGCAGGTTTTCAATAAGGATATTGCAACAGATACATCGATTTCGACCCTAGATCATACGGTTCCAACGAAGATTAAGAAGGGAAATCGTATACAAGCAAATCACAAGCCCGAGATAAGTGTTCAGTGGGAGGGTGATTTCTTTCAATGGCATAGCCTGGCTCATGTCAACAGAGAGTTATGCATCGGTTTATTAAAAAATAATATTGAGCTTTCAATTGTTAACCTAAAACCACCAGAGTTTTCACCTGGGAACAATGCAGAATATAATGTATTAGCTGAAACTCAGTTCAAGGCACTATCCCATCCACATAAATTTACCATAAGACATCATTTTCCACCGCGATTTGACAAACCTGAGAATGGTCAATTGATCGTGATTCAACCCTGGGAATATGGTTATCTTCCTGAAGCCTGGATCCAACCTATTAAGGATAATGTAGACCAGATCTGGTGCTACAGCCAGTATGTGAGAGATGTGTACACAGCCAGCGGAATTCCAGAAGCCATGACCAGGGTCGTACCGCTGGGTGTTGATTCAGAAATTTTCCATCCTGATGCCCCAGAATACCAGTTTACCAATGAACCAGGAGCAGGCCGGTTGCTTGAAACGATTGCTGAAGGAAGAGATCCTTTTGTTTTCTTGTTTGTTGGTGGAACATTACACCGAAAAGGCATAGATATCTTATTAGATGCATATGTAAAATCCTTTTCCGCATTCAATGACGTGGTGTTAGTAATTAAAGACACAGGCACGCAGACAGTATACAAAGGACAAAATTCCCAGGCAAAGATCTTAGAACTCTGTGATGATCCTACGCGACCGATGATTGTCTATCTGGATAAGGATATGCGCCCACATCAACTTGCAGGGCTTTATACTGCAGCTGACTGCTTGGTTCAGCCCTACAGAGGGGAAGGGTTTTGTCTGCCAGCACTTGAGGCAATATCTTCAGGCATTCCGGTAATTGTGCCAGATGGTGGCCCAACAGATGATTTTATTGATGGTGAAGTTGGCTGGCGACTTCCAGCTGAAATGAAACAGATGGAAGGAGATTCTGTTGGCCCCTGGAAATGCTGTGGACCAATATGGCAATTTGAAGTTACCCAACATCAGCTTGCTTCCACCATGCATCAGGTTTTCATTAACCCCCCAGAAGCAAAAAAGCGAGGAGCAAATGGGAGAAAACGTGTCGAGAAACAGTGGAGTTGGGAACAAACGACAAAAATAGCGACTGAGCATCTCGAATCTATCAGTACGAAGGCGGTGAATACCAAGCACAAAACACAGGTGAGTGGGAATCATAAGAAATCAATAAATGCAGTGAACACATCGCCATTGGCTGGAACCCTAAAACGAGATGCAGAGATATCTCTTTGCATGATTGTTCGTAATGAAGAGCGTTGTCTCAAAGAATGTCTTGATAGTATAAAACCATGGGTAGATGAGATGATTGTGGTAGATACTGGCTCTACGGACAGAACCATACAGATAGCTAAAGAAGCCGGAGCACTAATCTATTCATTTCCATGGTGCGATGATTTTTCTGCAGCCAGGAATGAATCCTTGAAATTTGCCACAAAGGATTGGATACTCTGGATGGATGCTGATGACACCATTCTGCCAACTTGTGGAAAACTATTGAAATCCACAATTCTGACTGCAGAAGACCAAACAAATGGATTCATTATGCAAGTACATATACCTCCAGCACCAGGTAAATCTGGGATGACAATAGTGGATCATTTAAAACTGTTTCGGAATATACCTGGCATACAGTTTGAAGGCAGAATTCATGAGCAGATCCTTGAATCATTAAATCGAATAGGGGGAAAAGTCGAACGATCGGAACTCTATGTTATACACTCTGGTTATGATTACAGTGAAGAGGGCCAGAAACGCAAGAGAGAGCGTGATTTAACTATCCTGGAAAAAGATTTACACGATAGACCTGGCCATCCATTTGTGCTGTTTAATATTGGTATGACAGCATTCTATATGGGGAACTGGCCACAGGCTATTGAGGCACTGACTGAATCTCTTGCAAGATCTCGAAGTCAAGACAGTATAGTGCGTAAAGTTTATGCGATGTTAGCTGGAAGCTATCTCGAACTGGGAGACATTCATGCTGCCATCTATCATATAGAAGAAGGGTTGAAGTTATTTCCATTCGATCCTGAAATTAACTTTAGAGCGAGCACCATCTATTTGCAAGCCAACAAATTAGAAGCAGCAGAGAACTGTTTGAAGATTGTGTTATCTAAACGGGATACAGGACATATTGATAGTTTGGATATCTCCATTACCAGTTATAAAGCACACCATAATCTTGCGTTAGTCTACATGAAATTGAATCAGCCCATACTTGAAGAACAACAATGGAGGAGTGCTCTTGCAATTTGCCCTGATTTTCTGCCTTCAATGCAAGGATTGCAGACACTATTAGAAAGACAAGGAAGATATAGTGAAAGTAACCAAATTATACAACAGATACAAAGTATTGAAAATACTGATTATAAAGCAACATAAGTTCTGATATATAGAGCATATATGTCTACTTATTCACCGCAGTGAGCTGGTGATTTCATGTTTGGTAAAAATATTTGTTAATTTCTCTTGACATAATAACAAAAGTGTGTATAATGGTTGTATATACTGATGGAAACACTTGGTAATGTATAGTCAACTTATACTTTCACTTTTTCAATCACCCTATCATAAGGGAAGATTAGCAGATGCTACCCTTACTGGCAATGCAGGTATTCAGGGACAAGGGCCATTTATGGAGGTCTACCTGAACCATAGTGATAATGTGATTGTGGACAGTGGTTTTGAAACATATACATGTCCAGCAGCGGTGGCATGCGGCAGCTTTATAGCGAAATGGAGTTGTGGCAAAACTTTGGATGAGGCAAGAATGATTACGGCTGATGATCTCAATATAGTGCTTGGAGGTTTGCCTTTAGGAAAAGAGCATCTGGCTACACTCGCAGTTAAAGCTTTGAATTCCGCATTGGATATGGCAAATCAAGAGGTGCAAAAATGAGTATTGGACTTCCTCCGTCATTAAGTGGATCATTAGGTTGTTGTGTTAATAATAACTGTGGTGGGCAGGGTGGTCCTCCTCCTGGGCCTGGAGGTTGTTCTCCAACGGGATCGAATTGTGGAACGAATGGATCCGGTGGTATAGGAATTTGTAATACAACTGGTCCTGGCATTATCACTCTTGCCTTCAACTTTACCGGAAGCTCCGGTAACGACTGTTCTGGTGGTGGAGGGTCTTGTGGTGCCCAAGGAGGAGGGTCTGGAATTATTTCATTGAGCATGTCCACATGCACTTGCACTTCAGGAATAGGTGGTCAAAATGGGGCAGGAGGTAATGGTCCAGCCGGGTTTTGTCCAAATAGTGGTGGTGCGGTAAACATTCAGGTATGGGAAGCCAGTTTTACAGCAACAAATAGTTTTGTGGCGAGTACAATGGCAGCATGCCCTCCCGCGTTGTAGTCGAAATTGAACATGTTTTATTTCTTACTAAGTGGAGTTGATACTAGATGCTGAATATAATTGATATAGAAGCTAGAGGAATACAGACTATTGAGTTTCCAGATCTTCTCACATCTGGCAACTGCAAAAAATGTGACCAGTACAGCCCTGAGCCTGGGTTAAATGGTCAGCTTCTCGTTGATCCTGATATTCAGCTTTCTTCCCCGGGTGAAGATTTAACTATATGTCCTTTCTATGCAGCTGCCTCTACAAGTAATGGTCCATTTGGATATGGGCGCTCCATAGCGCCAATTGATACATTAGTAGCAAATTCCTTGGACATTTCCATATATAGAGGCGATGGTGCTGTTGCAGCATTCAATTCTTCTGCTCCTCCTGCAGTACAACAATCCATCAGTCCCATGACAACCATGACACCGCATGCTCCTGCTACTCCCGGTGTATTGAGTACAGTTTTATTGATCAATGGTGTCTATTATGAACAGTCACCCAATGGTAAAGTCACAGCATTTCCAGCACTTCCTAATGGTCAACTCAGCAGTATGCAGTACATTCGGGATTCTGTTGGAAATACAAAAACTCTTACCTATTCATCGGGGTTGGTGCAATCCATTGAAGACCCAATAGGCAGGAAAACAACATTTTTATATAACAGTTCAAACCTGCTGGAGACAATTGAAGACTGGGCTGGAAGACGTACTACCTTCGGATACGATACAACCACAGCAGCTCCCAGGAATCTGTTGACATCCATAACAGGGCCTACTGGATGCGTATCTGAATACCAGTTCACAACATTTACACTTTCAACCTCTATTGTGCCTGCTGGCTACGATTGGCTAATGTCTGGAATAGTGGATCCAAACGGATATGGAACAAGTTATACATTTGATACAATGCGCCGAGTAACTTCCCGTACAGTTGCAGGAATTGGAACATGGTCGTACCAGTATGGTACTGGGACAATGACCACAGTTGATCCTCAGGGCCACGTTGTAACACAAACTGTGGATGCCAATTCACAGATGACTCGCCTTGAAGATGCTGGTGGAAACGTGATGACATTCACGCGCAATGCCAATACCCAGGAGACCTCACGAACCAACCCACTTGGCGGTAGAATGACCACCACATATGATTCCTATGGGAATGTGATCTCCGTTGTTGATCCTTCAGGGAATATCACTACACGTGCCTATGACACATACAATAACCCTATATCAATTCATAACCCTGATGGCACAATCGTTACGAATATATGGGCATATGCCTCCAGCTCATTCGATACCACTGGAAGCAAGAAACGTTTACAGGCACAGGTTGATCCTTTGGGTAATATTACATCCCACTACTACAATAGTTATGGCTTGATGACTGCAGTGGAAGACCCATTAGGAAATAGAACCACATTTGGTTATGATCTGAACGCCAACAGAGTAACCACACAGGATCCCCTTGGCAGAGTGACAAGCTATACACATGACCTTTCAGGAAATGTGTTAACCACAACGGATCCATTAGGCAATGTGTGGAGACAAACTTACGACGCACAGAACCGTCCACTGACCAGCACAGACCCACTTGGAAATACAACCACGAATGCGTATGACAGCGTTGGTAACATGGTGGTGCAGATAGATCCAATGGGGAATAGAACAAGCTGGACATTCAATGTATTTGATTTGCCAGTAAGCCAAACAGATGCACTCGGCAATACCACAACAAATGTGTATGACATTACCGGCAAACTGATAGCACAGATGGATGCCCTTGGAAATACTACCACCACAATCTATAGTAATACCAATAGACCAGTTGCACTGATTGACCCACTTGGGAATCGTTCAACACAGATATATAACTCTCTCGGCGTTGCGATTGCCTCAATGGATCCATTAGGTTATCTTACAACAACTGTTTTTGACAGCTCTTCCCGCCAGATAGCACAGATAGATCCTCTTGGCAATGTGAATAGCACCATCTATGATTCCATGGGAAGAGTGGTTGCCAGTGTCGATCCATTAGGACATGCCAATACAAATGTGTATGATTTGGCAGGACGTACTATTGCTCAGATTGATGCACTCGGTAACCGCACATCCATCGCTTATGATAGTGCAAGCAGGCACATCTCAATGCAGAATGCACTTGGCTATCTAACAACCTATCTCCATGATGCAGCCAGTGAAACAGTGGGAGTCGTGGATCCATTAGGCTATCATACTACATCCATTTACGATGCAGCTGGAAGGCAGATTGCCTATATTGATCCTAGTGGTTACATCTCTTCTACTATCTTTGATGCAGCAGGACGCAGCATTGCCAATATAAATGCGTTGTCCCAGCGTAACACCACAATCTACGATGCTTTGAGCCGACCAGTTGCCCATGTGGATGCATTAGGTTACACCAATACCACGTTGTATGATGCACTTAGCCGTACTATTGCAACAGTCGATGCCCTGGGGAACAGAAACACCACACTCTATGATGCTGCTAGCAGAGTGACAGCACAACAGGATGCTCTGGGTTATCTATCCACAAATCTTTACGATGCTGCAAGCCGCACAGTGGCTACAGTCTCTCCACTGGGTTATAGAGCAAGCATATTCTACGATGCTGCCAGTCGGATGGTAGCTCAACAGGATGCTCTGGGGTACCTTTCAACAACTGTATATGATGCTGACGGCCGCACAGTTGCAGATATTGATCCCTTAGGATATATGGCTACAACCCTGTATGATGCAGCAGGAAGAAGTGTTGCACAGCTAGATCCTCTGGGCAACAGAACCACCAGTCTATTCGATGCTGCAAATAGGACCGTAGCTATACAGGATGCCAACGGCTACTTCACAACATTTCTATTAGATGCTGTTGGCCAGCGATTGGCAGTGATAGATGCAAACAGCCATCGTACAACCAGTACCTATGATGCCCGTGGCAGTATGATAACCCAGCAGGATCCACTTGGCGCCCGCACCAGCTTCCAGTTTGATGCAACCCGCAATGTACTCACCCGCACTGATGCCCGTGGATAT
>JAJZFJ010000137.1 GCA_021805395.1 bacterium | reverse complement strand
TCCGGTACACTTCCCCTTGTAGCCCAACGGCAGAGGCAACAGACTTAAAATCTGTCCAGTATGGGTTCGAGTCCCATCGCCCCCATTTAGCAGAGGAGTGACAAATTGGCATTCGATCTGCAAAGTATTAAAGAAGAAGTACGTACCCGCAGCGATATTGTAGATATCGTTGGGGGCTACCTCAAACTGGACCGGGCGGGCAAAAACTTCAAAGGTTTATGCCCGTTCCATTCAGACCGCAAACCCTCGTTCAACGTTAGCCCCTCTATCCAGATCTATAAATGCTATGCCTGTGGAGAAACAGGCGATGTCTTTACTTTCATTCAGAAAATGGAAAGCCTGGATTTCATTCAGGCACTTGAGTTTCTAGCCAGGCGTGCAGGAATCCCCTTCGAACGACGTGAGATCAATCCCGAAGCACTCAGCGAGCGGGAAGAGATGCGCCTGGTTAACAGAATTGCGCATGAGTTTTTTCGTGAACAGCTTTCAAAAAGTGAGGATGCCTGTCAATATCTAGCCGGCAGAGGAGTACTAAAAACTACTCAGGATGAATGGGAGATTGGGTATGCTCCGGCTGAGTGGGACGCTCTTCTTAAACGTCTTCAAAAGTCAGGTGCAGACCTGGAGCTGGCAGCAAAGCTGGGGTTATTGAAAGAGCGGCGAGAAGGCAGCGGCTACTACGATGCTTATCGTAATCGGATCATCTTCCCTATCCATGACATTAGCGGGCAGTTAGTGGGATTTGGAGGACGTGCCCTGAGTCCTGACGATCCAGCGAAATACATCAACTCGGATGGTTCAGCAATCTTCGACAAGTCTGCTACTCTTTACGGGCTGGTCTCTGCAAAAAAACGGTTCTCAAACGGAGACACTCCCGTATTTGTGGAAGGTTATCTGGATGTGGTGGCAACTCATCAGGCAGGCTTTACACAGTGTGTTGCGACGCTGGGTACAGCCCTGACCGAACAGCATGTCCGCATCCTGTCACGCTACACAAACAAGGTAATTCTCTGTTACGACCAGGATGCAGCCGGAATGAAAGCTGCCATTCGGGGCGCAGCACTCTGGGAAGAGCTTGGACCCACTGGCTCGGAAGCACTCGTGGTGCGTCTGCCTCAGGGAGAAGATCCCGATTCCCTGTTACGAAAAGGGGATTCCACGGCTTTTCAGCGTGCTCTGGATGCTGCGCTGCCCAGGGTTGATTACCTGCTCCAGCGGATACGCGATACGCACGATATCACAACAGAGAGCGGCAAAGATGCCGCACTGAATGAAGCAGTTGCTGTGGTAGCAACAGTGCCACGACTATCTGTTCGTGCACGCTATGTTGAGAAAATTGCCGATCTTCACCCGCTTCACGGCAGATATGGTTTTGAACGGGCTGTTGAGCAGATTCTTTCGGATGCCGCTCAGGTTGCCCGAACCTTGAAAACCACTAGACCTGCACGTGCACAGGGTTATCCTCTCTCTGAAGCACAAAATGGAAGAGACCTGCAGTATCAGCCCAATCCAGCTTCAACTGAACAGAAGACTGAGCATGTTCATACACTTTCAGGAGCAGAAAAAGCTGAACGGCAGTTACTTAGAGCGCTGCTGGGATCGAAATGGCGTGTCTGGTTGCTGAATAAATTAACAGCAGATCAGATGTGCACACCAGAAGGTGCGGTCATTCTTCAGTGGGTAGCACGTACTCCATCGCAGATAGACGGAAACATCGATTCAGTTGCTTTACTCCATCTTGCAGAAGACGACCGGTTTCCAGAAGACCTCGTTTCAGATATGGATCAGCAGCAAAGAGAAAAAATAACTCATTTACTGCAAGAATTACTGGAGGAATCACCCTTCTATGTGTCGAATGATCAATTAAGTGAGACTGCAGTGCAAGATTGTTTGATCAAATTAGGTCGTCAGAAAGCAGAGTTGGAAAAGCGTCGCTTACATGACCTGTTGTCAAAGTCCACCTCTGAAGAAGAACAACGCAGCATTCTCGAACAGTATCAGCGGCAAATGAGAACACTCAGGGGAACTGGTTCCTAGTCATCCAAATGGCATATACCAGCTATATGTGTGTCTCATATGCCTAAGGAGTGTTACAATGACCCTCGTTAGAATAGATAACAGACCGGAAGACCGAGATTTTGTTGCATCGGTAGGAAAGTCTGTTGAAGCTGATGTGAGGAATGGCTCCTCACATGCCGTTCTTAACCAGTCTACAACAAATTTTCCTCCAAAAGAGCTCCTCGATGAAGAAGCTTCCCTCTCTGACACTGTTTTTAAATCAGAAGATACAGAAATTGAACCTGAAGAAGATGAAGAAGAGGCGGCTGTCGATCCGGCTTCTGGCACTGAAGAGTTTGCAATGGATGATTCGGTTCGTGCGTGGCTTAGAGAGGTTGGACGCATTCCCCTCCTTAAGCTGGACGATGAGCTGCGACTAGCCAGGGCAATTGAGCGGTATGATGAGGCATCGGTAACATCCATGAGAGCACGTGAACTGCTGACTCGCGCAAATTTCAGATTGGTAGTCTCCATTGCAAAAAAATACAATGGACGCGGTCTCACTTTCTCCGATCTAATTCAAGAGGGCAACATTGGTCTCATTCGGGCAGTTGAAAAGTACGATTACAGGAAGGGAAACCGCTTTAGCACCTATGCCACATGGTGGATTAGACAGGCAATAACTCGCGCGATTGCAGACCAGGGTCGAACTATAAGAATACCAGTTCACATGGTGGATACCATCAATCGGGTTGTGCGAACATCCGCTCAGATCCAGCAACAGGAAGGATATGTTCCTTCTCATGAGCAGCTTGCTTCAGCTCTCAGCATCTCCGTAGAGAAGCTTTGAGAAATCTACAGTGCGGCATCCGAACCACTCTCCCTGGAGAGTCCACTCGGTGAAGATGACAGCAACAGCCTAAGCGATTTTGTTGAAGATAACACTACACCAACACCTCTGGACATAGCATTTAGACAGATAATGCGTGAAAGACTTGATAAAGCCATGAACTTCCTCACTCAAAGAGAGCGTGAGGTGATGACTATGCGCTACGGTCTGGATGATGGCTGCCCAAAAACACTTGAAGAAGTAGGACTGTTTTTCAGGGTAACCCGAGAGAGAATCAGACAGATTGAGTTGAAAGCACTCAAAAAACTGCGTACGCCCTATTGCAAAATGCAGATTCGGGACTATTGTGAATGGTGATAGAAAGAATTCCTTGTGGTTCTTTCTCGCTGGTTTAGTCATAATCCTGCATCATACATATCTCTTATTCGTCTCCTTCTGATGCCAGTTTAATGGTTCAGTAACCTACTGAATTTCAACATTGGAAATTTACGCTGAAATTAGGCTGGCTCAAAGGGTTATAAACATAGATACAGAATTCCTCTTAACATAGGGTGTAATTATCCTCCTAAGCGCATACCGTGTAAAAAAGCCGCTTACATTTATTGAGTCTTATTCTATCTTACGCAGCATTCATATTACAAGCATATTAAAATCTTTTCTGCCGAGGTTGTCAATTAAATTACATAATCAGCATGCTGGCTCAGAACTGATAAGCCGCAAATCACCTGATGTTGGCGAAGATGATAGCAATTTATAACAAATAACTGCTTACAACGTTCTTACCCCTCAAAGTATCTAACACTTATTCCCATTTAAGCTGATATGAATATAGTTCATTCATGACTTCACCTTGTAATGAGTGCAAATTCCCACGCTAAGAAATTTATATTTATCGAAATGAACCGTATAGAACTCTCTTGGCTCTAACTTTACAATAAAACATCTGGAGATGCTGCATTGCGCGAAAAAGCACTGGTGAAATTGATACTCAAAGGAGATAGTAGCGCCGGGGAAATGTTTGTGGACACATACTATCCTCCTGTATACCGCCTGTTGCTTCATCTGTGCAGAAACCGCGACATTGCTGAGGATCTTGCCCAGCAGACTTTTGCTGCTGCCTGGAAAGGGTTGACTGAGTTTCGATTTGGAAGCTCGATCGGTACCTGGCTGCATCAGATTGCACGAAGGGAGTATATGCACTGGCTGCGTGATATAAAACCCACATTGCCGATCCACCTGATGTGCGAAACGACCAACAGTGAACAGGGACATTCTACGAACAGGATGTTAATCTACGATGCTTTAGCTCAACTATCTGAAGATCAGCGATTGTGTTTCCTACTGGTGTATGTCCAGCAGTTAACTGTTAAAGAGGCATCTTTGGTGCTAGAGATACCCGTTGGTACCGTGAAATCTCGACTTTTCGCTGCAAGAGAGAAGCTAAAGTTGTTTATTACAGAGGACCTTGAAAACAAAGCAGAGCAGCCCAAGCAAAAGGATCTCGTGAATGTGGAAGGAGTCACAAATGAGACGTGTTGACAGTCTTTTGATCAAACAACGGTTCAATCAGGAAGACGAAGCTGAACGCGAGCTAAGACTTGGAATACTCCATCTCAGATCTGTCAATCCTTCTCCTAAAGCCCGTGCAAGAGTATTAGAAACACTTTATCAGGCTTTTCCAATTTTACCAGACAAAAACCTGGTCAAAAAGGGTGCAAGAAAGAGCATTCTACTGTTCAGTACTGTTGTTAGCTGCTTATCCTTATATGGAATGTGGCTGGATTGGCCCGTGTATGTTCCTGCTCCACACTCCTATGCTCTCTCTTCAGTAACCGGAGGACAGATGAGTGACACTTCTTGTTACAAACTCGCTTACTCCATGATGCACCATAAAAGTTTGATCTCGAAATCTGTGAAGATGAGCACTGGATCGATAATGTCGATTAATGCACTACCAATCTCTATCAAAAATAGTAAGCTCTCGTTGATTATCAAAGATAATTCAGAGGCACTTCGATGGATACATAGAGCACTTGATGCACCTCATTCCACTACCCTAAATGACAGGTTAACGCAGCATACCAGCCTCTTCAAGAAAAGCTTAATTCAGGATGCAAAACTTCTATCACTTCAAGCTTTCTATGCACAACAAAATAATGATATCAATGGATCTGCGCGAAATTCATTTGATCTTCTCGATATGGGGATTCACTTGCAAAGCAGCAGATCACTTCTTATCAGCTCGATAGGTAACGAAATTGGCAGGCTGGTCAGAAATGAAGGATTCGATGACCAGATTACTTTTGCATCAAAACAACAAGCAATAAAGCTGCTGAAAAGGTTGATTACGCTTAACTCTACCCAGAAACAAATTGATACATTGATAAAAATCTATGAGCAAGACTCGCTAGATAAGGCGGAGAAGATGTTAGCAGGTAATATCCATCTATTTCCAGTTAGATTTATTAAAATGACATTACATGCACCTGTAAACACTTCAGAACTACTGAGCCTTTATACACACAGCAAATATCAGATTCTGTTAAGCGTGATAAACTTTAATCGTGCCAATGTAGATTATCTTGATAGCTTGGAAGGAGATGATACCTCCAGGTATAGCCTCAATTCAGGTAAGTATCCACTTATTTCCCGGAACATGTTAACATCTTATACGCACCTTATAAGCAATCTGGTGAGTCGAAGAGCTGATGATAACGGTCTGATACTTCAGCTTGCCCTGCATATCTATCATATTGAACACGGCCATTATCCAAAGAGCCTCAATCAGTTAATCTCAGATCATATTCTAGACCGAATACCAGTTAATCCATATCTGGCAAGGCAGAAACAGGCATTTTTTCTTCATCTGAATCGTGCAAACCCACACATTATCTCAAGTGGAAAAGTATTAGGTGAGCTTATCAATCCACTTTATCAATACTACTCAAATGGAACTAGTTATGTAATATGGTGCCCAGAATTAACAGGAGCAACCAATGTTCCTTCATCTAATTCAAATAATTTTGGCTTCAAAATTCCCAAATCAGTCCTACAGTCTCTCGCAGGTGCTGCTTATTCTTCCGAAGTTTCGAAGTAAGGATGCAAGTCTTCCACGGGAGATATCTTAACATTACAACACAACCAGTCATAGGCCAGGCATTCCTGATCACCAGTAACACAAAGGTTATTTAGATGCAAAAATTTCAAAATGAAGATAAAACTGCAAATATTAGTCCTGTACCACCACCCCGGATAACAGACGAACTCAATCACAGGGATAACGTTGCCTCAGCAGTATTCATGCAGCCTCAACATGGAGACGTCGAAACACTGGCTGCGCTAATTCAGGGTCATACACCAAAGCGTCATGGAATGGCCATAAGATGCTGGCAATTTATAACCCTATTAGACAGCCTCTTTGTCATCCTTATTGGACTTAGACTAATGCAGGATGGAAGCGAATCCTCATATCTGTCTGATGCAGTAATAAATGACATGGTACATATGTTTACACCGTTACTGATACTAATAATGGCGACATCGCTTTTTGGGTGGGAGACGAGATACAGGCTGGCTCGTGCTGCGTTAGCGACAGCAGATACGGACTTTCGCTGGCTGAATGCACTCTTTGAACTGCTTAGCTGGCCGGATAACAGCCTGCGCACAGTTGCAAGATTGAGACTGCTTCGCCTGATTCCAGGTTTAGAAGCAGATAACTGCCCTCATTTAACCCTTGAAGCGATGCAGAGTATGAAACGTCAACTCGATCATGTCAAAGCAATTAGTGATCCTGAGCTGGCTGCGGTAATACTTGATGCTGGCTCCCGTCTTAACCTTGGAGAGTTGCAGCCTGAAGCCAGAATTTTAAGTCATTCTCCTCTAGTTCGCGGAAGTGTGCGGAAAGGGGCTAGAAACTTCCTGTTGCAGCAAGCAAATATTATGAAACGGCCGGCAGGAGACTCAGAATTGCACTCTTCCAATAGTGCTGTAACAGAAGATTACAGTTATGCCTCTTTCAAAGTACCCAGAATGAGAAAACCATTTTTTTATCTTTACTCTGTGATTGCACTTTTTTATGGGGGAACTGAACTACTTGTTAAGCTATACCATGTTTTAGGATATGGAATAGGAGAGATTACTCCCCGTGTAGTAACAGGTATATTTGGATGGACAGCACTTATTCTATCTCCACTGATATTGAAACGCCTGCTTCTTAAGACTGCACAGATAACACAAATCAGACGAATAGCACGAAGTGAAGATGTATGCGTAATTCCGTATCTTCTTGCGGCCCTCACATTACCCGACAGATATATCAACATTCTTATTAGAAACCGATTGAAAGTATTGCTGCCTAATGTGTTAGAACAGAACAGACATCTGTTTCAACGAGTCCATCATGAGAAGCTGCAATTCCTGCTTCGGCCACGCGAAGTCAGGAAGGATCCCGACCTGGCAAAATCAATCTTATCCGCCCTGATAAAAATTGGAGACACAACAGATTTACCATCTGTGAAAAGACTGGCACAAATGAGGCCGCTTAATTCCAAACAGAACATAGTTGTGGAAGCGGCAGCTCACACTTTGGAAATCTTAAGCGAGAACTTCAAGATACATGGAGAAACAGATTCACTGCTTAGAAGTACTTCTCCCCAGGAGAAGGCTCACCTTCTCAGGTCTATCAAAGTAGATAGTGCTGAAATGTTATTAAAATCGGAACCTGAAGATTAGTAGATCATAAACCATTTGGATGCAGCATTATGTAGAGATATACACTGGCTCCAAATGTCAAAACGTTCTGGCGGGAGATGCAACTATGTCGACTGGGATTGTAGTACATCACTAATAAGATATTTAGCCATATCCTCATCATTGCATTCACTCCCTTCTGTCCAGTACAGTAAGAACTGACTGTCGCCTAGGGTGGAATGCAATGATGAAGTCATCTCAACCCACATACGCTGTTTCTGAGGTGGAAGAACAATCCCTAACTTGTTTCTCAGGGTCTCGGTTGTACCACAGCACTTTGCGGCCAGTATATAGTTATGCATTTCATGAAGGAGCAGTGAGCATACAAACATGGCTTCGAGAAGGTACTGTCTGCCTGCAGCCTCCAACGACAGCCTTAAACCCTCACGAATCCTTTCGGATGAGTAATCGTAATTCATCCTTACCAGGTTAAGCAATGAGAGAAGCATCATGGAGAATATCAATCCATCCGTATCACCTCCTGCTTCGCTTAAATTTAATGCTGAGATACCTAACTTCTCTGCCCTATCGAAGGTGGACTCGTATATAGCAAGCTCCATTTTATATAGAAGTGATCTCACTTCCCCATCGTAATGGTCCAGTGTTAGAACTACTTCATCCATAGCACGGAAGTATTCCCTTGCGCTATTATAATCCTCTTTATAGATAGCCACCAAGGCTAAATGACTCAGTACATCTGCCTCATAGCTTCTGTTACCCATCTCATGATTAAGCATAAAAGCGCGGGAATAGTATTTTTCCGCGTCGAGGTATTCCCCGTGTTCTCTCTGCAGATGCCCTAAATTGAACAGCATTGCAGCCTGAATCCTACGCTCACCAATCTCATTGCTGATCTGGAGTGCAAGTTCAAACTCCTTTTGAGAATTCTGGTAATCGCTTTCCCAATATGCGCACGTTCCAAGAAGAATATGGCAATAGACTTCAGCATTTCTATTGCCTGTCTGTCCATTTACCACCAGAGCCTGTTCTCCATATTTACGTGCCAACGGATAGTTATGCATATCAGACGCTAAGGCCCCTAAATTCCCTAACTCAATCGCTTCTCCTGACAGATCACCAGACTCCCTGTAAAGTTCAAGAGCCTCCAGATACCTTGCTTCTGCATCGCTGTAGTTATTGAGATCAGTTGCGATATTACCCAGCATATTCAGGACTGCAGAGATACCTCTGGAGTTGTGAATTTCCCGATAGATGCTTAATGACTTTTCCAGCACTTCCACCGCTTCCAGATTCTCGTTCTGGTAGTACGTCAAACTTCCCAGGGTATACAGACACCCGGCATAATCCAATGGATCTACTTTTGCATCAACGTCTTCCAGAATCTCCTTTAACAGTAACCGGCCTTCAGTCCAAAGCCCTCGCTTCTCCCAAAACATTTTTAATACCCTGCCGAATTTGCAGCTGGTGTTGCAGTTCTTCATACTGTACAGTATCGCCTCACGAATGTTGTCGTAGTCCTGTACTAACGCCTCAAGTGCAGCTTTATGCTCCGGAGTTTTCAATGCAGCCGAGGAGTTCTCTGCAACTTTGAGAAACCAGTTATGATGATGCAGCTGAATATGAGAGTACTCTGGATTGAGCTTCAACTTTTCCATGCCATACTCTCTCACTGTCTCCAGGAGATAGTAACGTGTTCCATCAAAATTGATAAGGCTCTTCTCTACAAGTGATGTAAGTAAGCTGTCAAATTCACTCAGATCCCTGCCACACTCTTCATAAAGGAATAAGATACTTTCACGGGTCCAGCTTCCCCGATAGATAGCTGAATACTGGAAAAGTGATTTCTCATCAGGAGTTAACAGATCATAGCTCCAGTCTATCAAGCCTTTCAGAGTCTGCTGCCTTCCCGCAACAGTCCTCCCACCCCCTGTTAATATCCTGAAGCGCTGCTCCATGCGTCTGTCAAGCTCCTGTAAACCCATTGTCCTCACTCTGGAAGCTGCCAACTCAATGGCTAAGGGAATCCCGTCAAGTTTCCTACATAAGGATCCCAGGATCTCGGCATTATCATCCGTGATCTGGAATTCAGCCGCCTGTGACCTGGCACGGTCCAAAAAGAGCTGAACGCCTTCAAATTCCTGAACAGATTCCAAGGTTGATTCAGCCATTTGTACAGGTACCGTAAGAGTGGGTATCCGATACACTGTTTCCGAGGATAGATTCAGTCTCTCACGGCTAGTAACCAGTATTTTCAGGGAGCTGCAGCTTTTCAGTAGCTCATCAACTACTGGAGCAACCACACTTATTAGATGCTCGCAATTATCCATAATTATCAAAGTATGCCTGTTTTTTAAGTGTACGCAAATAGCCTGCAGCACGTCAGATCCACTGGTTTCAGGCACACCCAGTACGATTGACATTGAAGTTAGAAGCTGTGTGGGATTGGATAATACTGCAAGCTCTATAAACCAAACTCCATCCTGAAATACATGGACCATTCCAGCAGCTACCTGAAGACATAATCTGCTCTTTCCGCAGCCGCCCATTCCAATAATACTCAGCAAGCGAGTCTGTTTAAGAAGTCCTTTCACTTCGGAGATCTCTTTGGTGCGGCCAACGAATGATGTGAGTTGTCGTGGAAGGTTATTTTGCAGATTGGTGAGGGAGTTAAGTGCCGGAAAATCTCTCTGTAACCTGGCATGAACTAACTGATACACAGTTTCAGAGACGGCCAGATCTTGCAGTCGATGCTCACCCAGATCCACAATTGCCGTATCTGAGGGAAGCTCGTTCAAAAGATTCCGTGTCGATTGCGAAACAAGAATCTGCCCACCATGTGCAATCCCCATTAGCAGCACTACTCTGCTTACCGCTGTGCCATATATTTCAGATCCGGTCTGGTGCACTTCACCTGAATGAATAGCAATCCGGATGCGAATACATGAGTCTGCAGGCCATGGCTCTTCAGCCATTTTTATTTGAATACTTATGGCCGCAGCGACGGCATCATTAACGGAAGTGAAAATTGAGTTGAATGAATCACCAGAAGCTTTAAAAACTACGCCGTTATGAGATGCAATGGTCTCCGTTACAATTGTATCATGCCGAGACAGGCATGCATACATCTGACTGGGATTAGCTTCCCACAGTCGAGTACTACCTTCGATATCAGTGCTAAGAAAAGTTGAGGGATTAGAAGATATACCCTCCATATCATTCTCTCCTGCAATTCAACACTAATTCAGAGAATCATTCCAAGCTACTCATTTAGATTACTGCATAATTCCAAATTATTTAAGCGTGTGAACTCTTCCTTATTTCCTACTTTCTGCATCTATTATATCAGTTTTAATTCATGGATGTGATCTTGTCAACAAATCTGGAAGTGATTCGGTCTATTGCAGTGATTGCGGTACCTACCACAACACTCCAGGCTCCCGCTTCTATTGCAAGTGCAGCCTGCTCAGGTGTCTGTATGCGTCCCTCACATATTACTGGACACTCCACAGCACGAGCTAGATCTCTCACAAGTGCAATATCTGGTCCAGCATTCAGAAGGTTTGAAGTATAATCGGTATATCCACTCAATGTTGTTGCAACAATATCGGCTCCGGCATCACAAGCTGCTATGCCTTCGTCAAGAGTAGAGATATCTGCCATAACAAGTGTGCCTAATTCATTTTTTATGCGACTAATAAGAGTACGCCAATCTGCACCACCACTTCTTGGACGAGGAGTGCAGTCTACAGCGATGATTGATGGTGACGGCTGACCTGCATTATATACTGCCAAAGCAGATTCGAAATCAGGAGTAATGTACACATCGCTGTTAGGAGTGACAATTTTGTAGATGGCAATAAGAGGTACCTTAACCATCCCGGAGATCGCAGCGATATTCTCGGGTCCATTTGCCCTTATTGCAGCGGCACCACCAGCCTCTGCTGCACAAGCCAGTGCTGCCAGGGTTTCAGGTGTGGACCATGGATGACCATACTCTGCCTGACATGATACGATAAGTTTGCCCTGAAGTGACTTGAGTAGTGGATGGTAGTTCATAACATGAACCCATCTGTACCCATTGTTTGGCCATCTGAACGGGATGACAAGGAAGGAATGTTGAATATGATCAAAACCATAAAATTAACCTCTGCTCTAACCGCAATTTCGTTGCTTATGATTGCGACAAGTGTAACAGCCCAGAACAACCCTGCTAACTCTACAGCCACTTCTGCTTCTGACCAGAGTGCAGCAGAACAGAGAGCACATGATCAGTTTGAAACTGCTCTTCTCTATATGGATGCCACAGATATAGACAGAACGAGAAGTATTAACCCTCTGCAGTTAACAGAAACACAGCTGCATGAAATGGAAGCCCTGTTAGTTAAAACTCAGGACAATTTTGATCAGCAGACTTTGCAGGAACAGGAAAAGCTGCTTCTGCCACTGGCTCCCGAAATAAAATCTGTTCAAAAAGAGGTACTTACCGGAAAATCCATACCGACTGATTTCGACAAGAAGATGATAAAAATATCGCTCAAGCTGCTTCATCTCCGACAAAATCTTAATCTCCAGGATATCGCAACAGTATCGGAAGGACTGCACAAGATATTCACGAAAGACCAGATTAAATTAGCCGCAGATATGGAAAAAAGTGCACCTACAACCCAGACATACAATCCAAATGCCACCGAAGCACAGTGGTTTAATCTATGGGTGAGCCAGGTACTGCTAGACTACCCTCATATAATACCTCTCATTAAGGCTATGGAGAAAGCTCAGGCTGACAAGACAGCGACATCTCCTTCTTCAACACAATCGGGTACAGGAAAATAAAAAATGAGGGGCAGTTCAAATGAACTGCCCCTCATCATATCCTCTACCGAAATTACCTAGATCAGCTTCTGAAGATGATCTGCCAATACGGCCTTGGGTTGAACACCAACTACTTCCTGTGCCACCGATCCGCCTTTGAAAAACAGCAGCGTAGGAATGGAACGAATGCCATACTTGGTTGAAATCTCTGGCTCTTCATCCACATTTACTTTCATGACAAGTGCCTTACCCTCGAACTCTGCAGCGAGAGCATCCACATGTGGAGCGATCATCTTGCATGGATTGCACCAGGAGGCCCAAAAATCAACCAGTACAGGGATATCTGATTTTAAAACCTTCTCATCGAAATCTTTGCCAGTTACGGCTTGCGCATTGCTCATTAAGTCCACCCTTTCTTCCGCTTGTCGAAGGTCACCATGATAGAATTTAGGGACAAGCCGGTTATCGATCATTCAATATGAGAGGTACTCTCATCTTACTATCTTAGAGTACCCGTTAATAACATTTTACGCCACAGGGGTATACTCAGTTCCGTTCATCCCAGCAGACTCTTCAGGTAGTTATAACTGGATCGTAAGCAGTCGAACGGATCGCGTCTGCATGTGTCCTGTTCCACTGTAAACCACTCCACACCAGATTTGATCCCAAGAGGCAGTATATGCTCCCAATCCATATTACCTTCTCCAACAGGAGCCATTATTCCATCGTTGCAAAAAACCTCTCTATCTTTCACATGAGTGACGGCAACTCGTCCGCTGGCTTTCTCCAGAACTCTTTCAGGATTAACACCTGCATTCATTACCCAGTAGAAATCAATTTCCAGCATAAGGTCTGCAGGTGCATCAAGCAGAATGTCATAGAGAGTACGTGCTCCTGGTCCAATTCGCAAAAATTCAAAGGAGTGGTTGTGGTATCCAAATCTAATTCCCTCACCCTTCAGCTTTGCAATTATGGGTGCAGAATCCTCTACAAATCTTTGGTATCCGCTTGCTCCCTCTGAACCATATGGCCCTGGCATAGATCCAATGGCAATATAATCACATCCTAAAGTTTTATGATATGCAATCTGTTCATCGGTGTTATTCGCTAAAGCATTCCAGTCTGAATGTGTTGCAATGCACCTGAGATTGAACTCATCCAGCATCTGTTTTGCATCCGGAGCACTCACTGATGGATTTGAGCCGGACATCGCTCCAACTGCCGATAACTGGACTGCTTTATAGCCAATCTCCGATAGTTTCCTGAGGGTTTCCCTCAAATCGCCTGGGCTGTTCGTGAAATCTCGCACGGTATACATCTGCGCTGCTATGCGGTCTGTCATTTGCGTTTATCTCCTGATAAGTTATTTGCAGTCGATACCATCCATCTCAAAGCTGCCTCGAGAATTGCTGGTCCATGAATGGGATCGTTGGTAAGTTTCGCACTGATATAGAGGATGTGTCCTCGTGTT
>JAJZFJ010000053.1 GCA_021805395.1 bacterium | reverse complement strand
AGCCTGGTGAGACAACTCTATTTACCCTGTTTAAGGCGGAAGACAGGGTTGAAAAGAGACCTGTCACCTTCAAAACTCTGAGAGAGGAGTGGAGGGACGATACCCAGCTTATCGAAGGACTTGCAAAAGGGTTTTCGATGGCTGCAACCCTTAAACATCCTAATATCCAGATGTTTTACGACTGGATTAATACTCCGTATGGTCAGACAGCCGTATCGGAATATGTGCGCGGCATGGATCTGAAAGAGCGTATCAGACGGCTAGCTCCAATAACCCTATCTGTTGCCGTGGATATTGCATGTTCTGTGGTGGAAGCACTCAGCTATGCGCACAACCTGCAGTTTCCTCATGGGGATATTCGCCCCTATAACATTACGGTCAGCCCGGAAGGCGCCGTGAAGGTATGTGATTTTGGCGTCATGATGGGGGTTTGCACCTCTTCACGTGCCCAGAATGCCACCCTGCAAAAGTCTGCACCCTACCACGCTCCAGAACTCTCTACCACAATCCCAGGAACAGTAGCTGGCGATATCTATGCCATGGGATGTGTGCTGTATGAAATGTTAACAGGTGCAACAGTCTATATAGGGGAGACAACTGAGGCTATTCATGATCTTCATGCTTTTGCTCCCATTCCATCTCCAAGAGTATTAAACTCAGGTGTACCCAGATCTGCAGAAGGTATCATTATAAAATGCCTTCAGAAAAATCCGGAAGACCGTTACCTGACTGCAAGTGAGCTGCTAACGGATTTGAAATCCGTGCGAGACGCTCTCAGGTTCGGTAAACCACTTCAATGGTCGCCTATTGATCTGGATAAAATCGCACCTGAAAAGGTTACGCGACCAACCCAGACACCACATCCTGTAGTCACTCCAACCAGTGCCGTCGCATCCAATTATGATACAAAGACGAGAGATCAAGACATGCCTACATCAAAAAGCCGCAGCTTAAGGGAAGAGCGAGTACCGTCATGGATCAAAGGCGCTATTGGTGGTGTGACTGCAGTCATTATCGCTTGTATGGTTGGTGGATATGTTTTTTGGAATACATATTTTACACCACCTAAGACTGTTAAGTTACCCAGTTTCGTAGGAATGACTGTGAGTGCTGCAAAAACATACGCAAGCCAGGATCAGCTGCATCTTCTACTACATGGAGATTACACAGACAAACCGGTGAATGTGATTTATAAAACAGATCAGGATCCCACAGCACCTGCGCACGCCGGGCAGTATATCAATGCCTGGTACAGTGAAGGATCGTATTACGTGAAGGTTCCAGACGTTAAAAATATGAACAGGGACGATGCTGAACAGGCTCTCCAGAATGCTAATCTTGTTGTGGGAACACTTACGCCAGAATATAGCAGCACGGTGCCTGTGAATAGTATCATCAGTCAGGATGTTTCAAGTGACAAGCGCGTGCTGCATGGCACGCATGTCGATCTCACATACAGTGAGGGACCGCAGCCCGGGTTCGACTCGTCTGCCAATTCAACTTCCACAGCATCTGGCTCAGATACAAATAGTACATCCAGTCAGTCTGGAAACAGCTCGCAGAGTAATGCTTCCGATACATCAACACAGTCCAGTCAGGATACCACTGCTACTCCTTCAACACAACCATCACCTGCAACGTCCACACCTGCGACACATACCTTCAATCTGCCTGTTACTTTCCATGCCACTGCAACAAGCGGTCCCGGTCCATGGGAGGTGAAAATAACTTATAAGGATGATACAGGCACGCATGATGAGATGGATGCCATGGAGAATGAAGGTGACAAGGTGAATTTGAACTTCCCCTATGTGGGGAATAGTGTGCGATTAAGAATCTATTACAACGACTCGAAAGTGTTTGACCAGACAATAAGTGCGAAGAAAAGTGGAGGACAGAGTCAATGAGTCTTCCGCAAAAGAAGGTTATTGCTCCATCTCTGCTTTCAGCGGATTTTGGCCACATGGCAGACAGTGCCGTGATTGCCAAAGAGGGAGGTGCAGAGTACCTTCACTTCGATGTGATGGATGGGGCATTTGTACCACCAATCACTTTTGGACCACAAATGGTATCAGCATTGAGACCTGTAACTGACCAGTTCTTTGACATCCATCTGATGATTGAACATCCCGAAAGACAGATCGAATCCTTCGCGAAGGCTGGAGCAAACGGAGTAACTGTGCATGTGGAAGCTTGCACCCATCTGCAGCGTGTGCTTCAGCAGATTAGGGAAGCTGGTATGAAGGCAGGTGTGGCGTTTAACCCTCATAGCTCGGTGGATGCGTTGGAGTGGGTACTGGATACGGCAGATTTAGTGCTGGTAATGACCGTGAATCCAGGGTATGGCGGGCAAAAATTTCTGCCACTAATGCTGCACAAGATTGCTGAGGTACGTGATATTGTCTCCAAAGCCCCGCATGATATTCATATTGAAGTGGATGGAGGCATAACACCAGAAACTGCTGCCAAATGTGCAATGCAGGGAGCCACCGCGTTTGTGGCTGGGACTTCGGTTTATGGTAACCCAAAAGGAGCATCTGAGGGTATTGCCGCGCTTAAGGGAGCTTTGCACGAGAGATGAACGCTTATCGAATGGCAGCATCAGCTAGATCGCGCCGTTTAAGAACAGTCTCAGCGGTACTGCTGTTAGTGGTCGTTGTAATGGCAATTTATGGAGGGGCAAGGTTAATGCCTGCCCTCATATCAAATGTGCATCGAAATGCCCACAACGCTATGGGTAACAGCGCAGCCGCCCTTCACATGCACCATGTGCTGGTTGTACAGACACTGGCAGCTGCATTCTACTGGCTAATTTGCGTCATCATGCTCGTGTTTATGCTGCTATTCGCATGGCTGGATATTAGAGAGACTAGATCTAAATTTGCAGATGAACGCAAACAGTTATTTGGTCAGACAAGCAGAGGAATCCTGAAAGATATAGAGAAGCAAGAGCGCGAGCACTGATGAGCCAGACGGAGAGAGACAGGTTCTGGATGAGGCGCGCTCTTAATCTGGCTGTGAGAGGGTACACACCTCCAAACCCCATGGTGGGTTGTGTGATAGTAAAAGATGATGTAAAGGTTGGTGAGGGCTATCACACCATGGCTGGTCAGCCACATGCTGAAGTTGAGGCACTGCGCGTAGCGGGATCGGATGCAAGGGGAGCCACCGTATATGTAACGCTCGAACCATGCTGCCACACCGGCCGCACGCCACCATGCACGGATGCACTAATTGCAGCTGGTGTATCTCGGGTGGTGGTAGCTGTTCGGGATCTGGATGCACGTGTCAAGGGTCGCGGTCTGGAGACTCTGCAGGATGCCGGTATTCAGGTTGAGTACCCGCTTCTTGAGCAGCAGGCTAAGGAGATTAACCGGGCATTTTTTCACTTTCAGCAGACTAAACTACCTTTTGTT
>JAJZFJ010000056.1:2185-3450 GCA_021805395.1 bacterium | reverse complement strand
GGCTTGTGCCATGTGCGATGCAGCTTCCGATACTTTTGCCATGGCAACAGCAGCATCCTCCATCTGCTTGTCTGCCATTAAGGACAGTGAGGTTTGAGTCTCACTGCTCGCCCGTAGATCGGTAATTGATGCATGAAGCCGCTCCATGGAGGAAGCAGATTCTGAGGCTGCCTGTGCCTGCTGCTCACTGCCAGAAGCGATCTCATGATTGGTTGTTGCTGTCTGATCTGCCGACACAACAAGTTGATCTGTAGCGCCAGACATGTTTACTATACCAGCAGATGATTCCTGTGCAGTTGCAACAAGCACGGAGCTTGCATCGGACAGCTCATCTGCCTCGTTCCGAATTGATATCAGCATGTCCCGAATCGAGTCCTGACAGTCCACGAATGCCTCAATTGTTTTTTGAGTGACACCTAACAACAAGTTAAATGATTTCGCAAGTGAGGTAAATTCATCTGCCCCAGAAACAACCATGGGCTTGGTGCCTATACGCGGCTTGACAGTTAGATCCCCATGGGTCATCGCTTCAATGGATTCACCTAAACATTTAATACATATTCCACACATCGATTCAAAGCGAACCTGTATTTCCTGTGTGCTAATACGAAGAATTTTAGCACTAGATGCAACGGCAACGATATTAATGAAACTACTTGTTCCAAGTATTACCCAGCCAAATAATGGGCTATTTCGAACTATCAGAATAGACACCAACCCTAGCAAAACAGAGGTGCATAAACCTAAATACAAACGAGCAATTATTTTCAATTTCCCACTCCATCCGTGATATGTGATACTTTTCATTCGTGGAAAAGTATTTAAGCTTGATCTTCTCAATTCATCGTGTAATCGAGAAGATCGAACATAATAGTCGGATTGTATTCTCATGAGCTTTATAGTAATATTAATATTTCATAATTAACTACAAATCGCGTATTAATATTATTTATATTAACTATCCAGATTAATTTTAAAATATTTATATCAATCAATAATTTATTCATATTAAAGAGATGATTTATTTAGATTAATGAGATAACTTATTTAGATTAATGAGATGATTTAGTTGGATTAATGAAATAATTTCATCTATTTTTGAGTATTTCAATTACCTTCAAGCGTGATGATTCTATATCACTAACAAGTTGTTTGCGTGCGGTATCGAATGCCTCTCCATGCTGTCGCATTATGTAAGATGGATGCCAGGATGCTCGCACACATTTACAGTAACGCGATTCAAACCAAATACCTCTTTCCATTGT
>JAJZFJ010000056.1:0-2175 GCA_021805395.1 bacterium | reverse complement strand
TCGGAAGTTTTTATGAATGATTGAATTTGAGGCAGGTGCACCCAGGCATAGAATTACTTTAGGCTGGATAATACGAATTGTCTCTTCAAGCCAGGGAGAACAGGCTAAGATTTCGTCGGGAGAAGGTGCACGGTTCCTTACAGAACTACCTTCAATCAGAGTAGGTCGGCATCTCACCACATTTGTGATATATACATGCTTACGAGTTATTCCACATTCACGTAAACATTCATCAAGCAGCTTTCCTGCCTTGCCCACAAAAGGCTTGCCCGTCGCATCTTCATTTGCGCCGGGTCCTTCTCCAACTATTAACAACGGAGATTCCGGGTTCCCATCTCCAAATACAACCTGGGTTCTTGTTATATGGAGATCGCACCTTGTACACACGGATGCCTTCTGAGCAAGGAGACCAAGCGCTTCAGTTTTACTCATTTCCGGGAAAAGACTCATACTCAATCCTAATAAAAAGAGTGATGCGAAGAATAGTTTCTCGCATCACTCTGGATACTACAAGTTAATAAACTGCCTAGCGGCTGTCTCTGCTTTCAGCTTGTCTTCTAGCTTTAGCAATTTTACGTAACCTGGCAGCCGCCTCGCGACGTCTCTTGTCGCTGGGCTTTTCATAATGCTCATGAGCGCGTGCATCCTTGAGAATGCCACTCTCCATAGTAATTTTCTTGAAACGACGCAGTGCCGCCTCGAAACTCTCACCTGATTTCACTACTACTTGTGCCAAATGGACAAAATTTCCTTTCTCACCTGCATATCTGCAGGCTAGAGCGGTTGGATATCTCCAACAAAAGACGCGCCATACCCATATAGGGAGAACTTTACCTATTCCCTACTATTATACGGCCAAGTTTCATTGTTTGCAAGAGATATTTTAAGATGAAGCATAAAATAGGGACTAGCTTACTCAAAGATATGGCATCAATTTAACAAACCAAATTATGCATAATTGGAATCATACTATATTCAAGTCTAATCCGGAAACTCTCTCTATACGTAGTCTTTATTAAGATTGGTTAATCTTCTGGTGATCGATGGAAGCTGAATTTACACAGGATGCTCTTGAGATTACATTGTATTTGGGTATCAGGAATACATTGTGCCTCCAGCAGATCTTTCTAGCGTGACAAACAACGTTCGATCAGTATGCTGCTCTGGCTATTAGAATACTTTAGCGTAAATGATCTCTGTACGATCTCGACTGAGTGATCTAACTTAAGGAAATTTCATTGACGATACATCCATATTTTCAACAGATGAAGCTTGCCATGGGAGGAAAGGCTTGGGATTCGATTTCATCTCTTCTGATCAAATACCGACTAAAGCAGGGAGGTTTAACCGGATCTGTTGAACAGTTGAGAAGCGTGTTATCAGGAAGGTATGTTGAGAGATTTAGATTAGGCATGCTTTCTGGGGCAGAGGGACTGGACAGCATCTCACCGTGGTCTTCAGATTCCAACGCGCTGCATCGCAGGGAACAGGATAAAAGCATATTAATGGGAGCCTCGAATTGTGCATATCTGCACTGTCTTGCATACTGGTATCCAGAACGCTGGTCTGCAAATGTTGTGGATAAAGGCATTGTACATAAAAACGGCTGTGACTACTACCTGCTCCATATTACACCTGACGGGGGCAGACTCCTGGAATACTGGATCGATGCTAATACAATGCTTCTGCATATGACAGTTGAGAAATCAGCAGTTCAAACCGTAACCCGCAAATATGCTGACTATCAGGTTATAAAGGGCCTGCTGTTTGCGCACAATGTATGTACGAGTGTAGGAGATACGCAGTATGACAGAATTTGTGAACTTGAATACGTGGTAATTAACCCTGAAATATACGATAGCGCATTCGAACCCCCACTCCCTAAGCAACACAGTCAAATATTCAGGGATCATACAACGTCCTGTCAGTTTAAATTCCAATTAATCTCGAACTTTATTGTTGTTGGCGTTTCAATTAACAGTGACACCACACTGCCATTCATTCTGGATACTGGAGGCGTCAATCTAATCACTCCGGAAGCTGCCACCTTATTGGGACTAAAACAGGAAGGTTTAGTGTTTGGTTTCGGGGCAGGTTCTGATTCTATAAATATGCAGGTGACTGAAGTCAAAACGATACAGCTTGGTGGCATCGAGCTGAAGAATCAGGTTGTTT
>JAJZFJ010000247.1 GCA_021805395.1 bacterium | reverse complement strand
AATACAAAAGATGAAAAGAAAGATTTTGGAAATAAGTTAGGTAAATTGCTGCTTCCGGGCGACTGCCTTGCATTAAATGGCGATTTAGGCAGCGGCAAAACCACTCTCACAAAAGCAATAGGGAGAGGAATGGGGCTGACGGATAGCGTTTCCAGCCCTACTTTCAACCTGATTCACGAGTATCATGGTGCCGTATCGATGCACCATCTCGATACATACCGACTGGATAATTACCAGGAGCTGTCTGAAATCGGTTTTGAGGAGATACTCAACATGCCTTCAGTGCTTGTAATTGAGTGGGCTGACAGGGTTCAAGAGCTACTGCCAGATGAGATTATGAGGCTTGAGATTACTAATGGCAGCCTTGGAGAGGAGCGTTTCATAACGATAGAAGCCAATGGTAGACGGTATGAGACGCTGCTGGAGAGTATTATTGGGCATAACTAAGCTTCTCCTGTCTCTTGAGACCACTAGTGATGTATGCTCATTCAGTCTCCACTTTCATGGGGAGCTGGCTTCGATGCATACATTCAGACACAATATGCATCTTTCGGAGAGATTACCTCAGCTAATCGAAGATCTGCTAAAAAACTTTGGGACAGATATTCATCAGTTAACAGCAATCGCAGTCTCATTGGGACCAGGATCGTTTACGGGAACGCGAATTGGTGTAACGACTGCAAAAACGATGGCATACCTGCTGAATATTCCGCTTTATGGTATTCCATCTATGGCGGCGATAGCAGCCGAATTCTCCGGGTTAAAAGATTCTCTCATTGTTCCTATACTGCCTTGCAGGGGAAAGATCTGGTTCACTGGAGCATATAGTGTTGAAACCGATGAGCCGGTGGAATTGCTTGAAGTGGCTACCCGTGATATTAACTCACTTAACGAAGCACTTAAATCTTTGAAGGCGAACTACTGTATCTTTACTGGCAAATGTGGCAGTCTGGTTGCTTCAATGCTGTCATCACCATCTTTGTCCGTATGTGAGCCAGAGTGGCCATCTGCAATGTATGTTGCGCGACTGGCACTGAAGCGAATGGAGTTGGGAGATACCGGTGATGATGCGCTGCAGGTTACTCCCATGTACCTTGCTCCACCTCCCATTACATTAAAACCCCCTGCCAAATCCTTCAGTTAAGAGGATTAAGCAGAGGGCTTTTGGACTATCACTCACTTTGTGGTGTCTACTACTCTTCAGTATCACCATCCGGAATATCACCTTCCACAACCCGCTCTATGGTAATTACCCTGTCTTTGGCATCAAGGTTTATGAGTTTTACTCCCTGGGTACTTCTACCAACTGCCCGTATCGAAGTGATATCCATCCGAATGGTGATGCCCTTCTCAGTGATAATCATCAACTTATCGTCTGGCTCAACAACGGCAGCATCTACGATAGGACCAGTCTTGGCAGTTATGTTCATAGTGGTTACACCACGTCCGCCTCGTGTTTGAGAGCGATAGGAGGCCATGTCCGTTCTCTTGCCATAACCGTTCTCGCTGGCAACAAGCAGCTGACTTGTGGACGATACCACATCCATGCCAACAACGCGGTCCTTGAGCTGTTTAGTAACAGGATCTCTCATCTCTATCCCTCGTACACCACCTGCCTGTCGGGATCTCTCTGGAAGGTCAGCTTCATTGAAGCGTATCGACATTCCGCCTCTCGTAACAAGAATTACTTCCTGCGAACCTTCAGTATGGCGTACCCACTGCAGACTGTCACCTTCCTCAATATCGAAGCAGATAAGCCCGTTCGCTCTTAGGTTTGCAAAGTATGAGAGAGCAGTTCTTTTCACCTCACCGTTTGTGGTAACCATGAGAAGATAGCCGCCTACATCCAGCTTCTGAAGTGGCAGGATGGCAGTCACCTGGTCACCGGGTTCTGTCTGGATGAAGTTGTTGAGATGCTGACCTCGCGCCTGCCTGGTGGAAGGTGGTATCTCGTACGCCTTCAGTCTGTATACACGTCCCCGATTAGTGAAGAATAGTATGTAGTGTGTAGTAGTTGCTACGAACAGGTGGGCTGGCTGGTCCTCTTCCTTGAGGTTGCCTGCTTTAACCCCTCTACCGCCTCTGTTCTGAGTTCGGAAGGTGTCCATAGGGACACGCTTGATATAACCATCGCGGGAGATGGTTACGAGCGTTTTCTCTTCTGGAACCAGGTCATCTTCGGTGATATCATCGGCTTCTGTCTGTAGAATACGGGTGCGTCTGTCGTCACCGTATTTGTCTCGCAGTGCCCTGAGTTCATCCTTGATCATCTTGGTAACGAGTGCAGGAGTTAGCAGGATGTTTTCCAAACGTGCTATCTCTTTGAGGATGTTTTTATAGTCTTCTTCAATTTTTCGTGCTTCAAGCTGAGCGATCTGTCTCAACTGCATGGAGAGAATTGCATCCGCCTGCAGCTGGGTTAATCCGTAATTTGCACACATCTCTGCGCGTGCGGTTTCTGCACTTGCACTTCGTCTGATGAGAGCGATGATCTCATCTAAAAAGTTGAGTGCAATCTGCAGACCTTCACGAATATGGGAGTCTCTCTGTTCACGTGCAAGTTCAAAACGCGTACGTCTGATAATTACTTCGCGTCTGTGCACCAGATGAAGGTTAATGACCTGCGCAAGATTAAGCACACGTGGCTGGTTATTAACCAGACCCAGCATAATTACACCAAAGGTTTGCCTCAGTGCAGTATGTTTAAGTAGGAAGTTCATGATTCGGCGCGGCATTACATCCCGCCGAAGTTCTACCACGACCCGCATACCATGCTTGTCGCTATAGTCGTTGAGGGCGGTGATGCCTTCCACCTTTTTCTGGCGAACGAGATCAGCAATATGCTCTATAAGACGCGATTTGTTTACCTGGTAGGGCAGTTCGGTAATGATGATGGCGCTCTTGCCGTTGTCCATTGGCTCAATCTGTATCTGAGCCTGCATAATAACTTTGCCACGACCAGTGCGGTATGCATCCTTTGCACCCTTGGTACCAAGGATGAAGCCTGCAGTCGGGAAGTCTGGCCCTGGAATGAATTTCATCAGGTCATCTGGAGAGGCATCTGGGTGATCGAGTGCATAGAGTGATGCTTCCACAACCTCTTTGAGATTGTGTGGAGGCATACTCGTGGACATTCCTACTGCAATACCTTCCCCTCCATTACAGAGGAAGTTTGGAAACTTGCCCGGCATAACCACCGGCTCTTCACCGGACTGGTCATAGTTGGGCATAAAGTCGACTGTGTCGCGCTCAATGTCCTCCATCATCTCCATTGCGAGTGTAGTGAGGCGGCACTCTGTGTATCGCATGGATGCAGGAGGGTCCCCATCGACGCTGCCAAAGTTTCCCTGGGGATCGATGAGGGGATACCGCATTGAGAAGTCTTGAGCTAAACGTACGAGTGTGCCATAGAGTGCCGCGTCACCATGTGGATGGAAATCTCCCATGGTGTTTCAGACCACT
>JAJZFJ010000066.1 GCA_021805395.1 bacterium | reverse complement strand
GTCCTTCGTCTCGTCTGTCATTATAAATAGTCTCCCTGTCTTCGTGGATAGATGTATGCGATTTGCATAGGTTAAAGAGAATATGTGTTGCGGTGATTGGATCACCAAATGAACGATTGGGCCCATCTTATCATATAGTTGCAGTATTGTCAATAGGTTTTACCAGTTATTTTCAAAAATATTTCAATGTTCTGAATTTAACGTCAGTTCACTCTATTTGAACCTTTGTTTCTAACCATGCTAACTTCCGATTAGCACTTTTTATCTTCTACTTATAAGCCACAGCGAACGTCACTGGGCTGACCATACGACTCCACCCCCCGGACTGCGCCATCCCCCCTCCTCCGGGCGCATGCTGCTGCATGCTGAAGGAGGGGGAGACACTGCGCCTCCTGATACCATATGCAATAAATACTGCTGCTTCACGGATCGTACTATTGCCCCTCCTTGAATGAGCGCCAGCGAATGCCATGAGGAGGGGTTGGGGAGGAGTCTCTGACAAAGCTTTCAACTACGTAAACTTACCAATCAAAACCCGCACGCCTCCCAACCCGCACTCCCACCCTCCCTTAATGAGCGCTAGCGAATGGCGAGGGGAGGGTCGCGACGTAAAGCAAAAAGAGGTTAACAATTCAGCCATCCTTGTTCTTTTAATCGTTGCCACGCAATGCGAATATGTTCAGGCTTGAATGTCTTCCTTTTGTGATCGTTCCATGAATGTACTCCTGAGATAGCAGCATCAGGATTATGCCTCGATTCAGTGTTCTCAGTTCCAACCCAGTGTACAGTTGCAAGCAACTCAATTCCATATGGTGTTTCGAAACCCTCAATCAATTTAATAACCCTGGATAGCCTCTCTTGTGTTTCAGGATAATTCTTGAGATATTCCTCTGCCTCTGCAATCGAGTTGTGCATCAACTTAATTGCTACTCTACTATTACGATCTCCGTAACCTGTGAAATAGTGGCCGTCCATGCTTTGCAACGCATGATGAAGTGTTTCATTATAGGGACCATACTGCTGCTTTTCAAATTCTAAACGCATTGGCTCACCGGCAGTCTGTAACAGGTAGGCAAGTTTTTGAATCTCAAGCATTGATAACTCATAATCGGGTATCTGGTATCGCTCCATCAGACAGAGAAGTGCAGCCCGAATTTTAGTCATCTTTGGTCGTTTGGTTGCTATTGTCATGGTATCAATTTCAGGTAGTCCGCCTGGAGCATAGATTATCACTGAACACTGAGGTAAACTTGAAAATGCCTCGACTATCATAGGACGGACTACTTGCCAGTCCAATCCTCCATTACCGCATCCAAGAGGTGGTATTGCAATTGAATTGATCTTCTCGCTAGTGATAATATTAACAAGGTCTACTAAACCACTCTCAATGTCCGCTAAACGCGAATTACTACGCCAGTCTGCTTTCGTCGGAAAATTGATAATTATCTTGGGGAATGTTAATTTGCCTGTGTGAAATACGAACATTTTTCCAAGCTTTACCTGGTCACTTTGGCATGCTTTACGATATGCTTTGTAGTTATCTGGAAATGCCTGGCGAAACTGAAGAGCAATACCCTTGCCCATTATTCCCACAGTATTTACTGTATTTACTAGGGCTTCTGTATCAGCTTTCAACAGATCTCCATTTCTAAACTCTATCATTCTATATCCTCATTCTCACTCAATAATACCAATCTCGATGGACACTAACGATAGGATGGTGCTCATTACCCTGCAAATAAAAGTTTACCTCATCCATCATCTCTTGGTTCATCACACCTATTTCTAAAATCAATTTCCAAGGAAAGAATCCAGAAACCAGAAATTCGGCTTGACGTCTCCGTTTACGGTCTTTATCCTGATCGGTGTCACTCCAATACACTTCCGTCATAATATTCCAATCTATGCGATCAAGTTGTCTTATATTGTCAAAAAACTTACTAAATGCGATAACAGCGTGTCCATCTGTAAAACAGTAATTCAACGAGGATTGAGATACAGTTTGAACTGATGATCGTAGATGTAAAACCTTACTCTGCTCACAGTGAACATTCATAACCTGTTGTCTTGCAATTGCATATAGCATTGGTGAGCGTGGGGCAAAGTAAAATGGAACATAATCTCCTAATGTTCCCAGTTTACAGACTGGTACTTTTCTATCTGTTCTTCTTGCTCTAATATGCTGATGCGCTATATTCTCGATATGAATGCTCATTTTCACACGAACATTATCGCAGTAAAGTCCATTATGCGTAATAATCTGAGCAAGATTACCAATATGTGTTATATGATAAATATCAGTATCGTTTGGCAAAAGGTGACAATCCATTTTTCTCAACAACTATACCTCAATCTAGTAAACAAATTTTCACACACCCTAAAACCCGCACACCTACCAACTCGCACTCTTGCCCCTCCCTTAATGAGCGCCAGCGAATGCCACGAGGAGGAGTCTCTGACAAAGCTTTCATCACGTATACTTACCAATCAAAACGCACTCACCTACCATCCCGCACCCACCATCCGTCTCGAGTGCCTATCACGCATCGCGCGGATACAAAATCGTGAACCGGCGCTTCTGGGCCGTTGTTGGAACCAGGTCCTTGTGGGGTGGATTGGCTGTGAAGACAGTGCGAATGGCATCCAGGTAGCCAAACCCATGCAGGTTGGAAGGCATGAGGAAATGCCCTTCGCCAAATTCGCACCAGTTATCCAGCATTAGCAGCCGCTTGCTAAGCGAATCGGCAGGGCAGTCGGGCATAAACTTATCACGTACCCACTTGGCAAGCTCCTGAAACTGCTCAGGAGTGCACCACCCACCACCCGGTTTATCGTTGCGACCAGTCCAGGAGGCGTTATCCCAGCCCGGTCCGATGTTAGCAATAAGGTCAAAACCTGCAGCATTAGCCTGTGATCGGTGTGCGAGATTGTCCTGTTGCTGCGCATTGGTGTCGCCCGTAAACCACGTATAGTTATAGATTCCATCGAATCCCGCTGCTTTGCGCAGATGCATGATGTCTGGTGTGGGGCTGGGAGATGTCTGAGTAGTGAGAATGATCAGGTCCTGGAAGCCGGCTTTTTTTGCCTCATCTCTCAGAAAATCTATTGCACTGCGTATACCATCTAAACCGCCAAGGTCTCTGGCAAGGTGATCATAGTAGTAAAGACAGATGACTGGCTTGCCATCAATCTGCATGTACCGCGAATCTTTGAAGAAGTACTCTATCCAGTAAGGCACCAGATTCTCGCGAAAGTCGGTTGGGTTAGTGAATCCTCCATTGTCATCGGTGTACATAATTGCAAACTTTTTATAATGACTCCAGCGCGCATTGAATAGCCCTTTGAGTATCGAGCCTGTCATGTCTGGGGTTTTAATTGGGAAGTTCACAGCATAGGCGCTGGGTCGATACCAGCAGATCATTTCAAAGCTGATGCCATGCTCCACCTGCCACTTTATCTGCCAGTCCACTGCTTCCGCACTGTTATCATCATACCAGCCAAGATAGGGCTCTCTCCACTTTCGGGAGGGATAGATGTAATCCCAGCCGCAATAGCTGTTGCCCTCCGAACTCAGTGGGCAGCTCTGTAAACCCACCAGATAAGGCTCAGTTGTAGGACATGGTATCGGCTCTGGTACATAGTTATCTGGAAAGTCCTGCCACTGATAGATCTGTATATCATCTATCCAGGCTAAAGCACTACTCTCCACTTTCACAGAGTTGAAGCCGTCGGTTTTATTTGTAAATTCGATATCTTTCCCTACCGCTTTGCCGTTAATAAATGCCTCAATTTTACCTGAATGCATATCGGCAACTAACTTAACCATATACCAGAGATTACCTAAATAGTCCTGTGCAAGAGGTATCGCGGTGCCAGAAGAAGCAAGTATGCTAAAATTGCCATCTACGGTTTTAAGACTAATAGCCGTTCGGTCATCAGACCGCAGATTGAAACTAAAACCGTCTGCCCGCTGTGGCAGAATAAAACGAAACTCCACTACTACTTTTCCCACAATCTTCGGGAAATGGCGTGCAGCACTGGCAGTGTCTGAAATACTGCCATCAAATTTCAGACTGAATATGTCTGGCTTAGCCTGACATAAAAACTCTTCTACAGTAACCCTGCCCGAATCCAGCTGCCACGTATCTGGCAGTATTCCCGCCACATCGGTAACAAATGTATCATTCACTACATAGCCTTTGTAGATGTTTACTGGACTAAGATACAACCCTTCAGCACCAAGATGCGGAGCCTCAATCTGAACAAAGTCAATGGTTTTAATGGGATAGCAGAATGGTGCAGCCTGCACCTTGAGCCGTCCTTCAATGTAGACATCAGCTGTCCTGCGCTCGATATTCACTACAGCCAGCACTCCGCATTCTGTGCCTGGTTTGTAGCTGTGAAGTTTAATAGGGGTACCGTCCTCTTTTTGCCAGCACAGACTGCCTCCAGATGTGAAGATATTAACGCCAGCATGATCGAGATCTGTCAACTGCCAGCTGACACCATCCGTGAGGCCAGGCATGGAGAATCGGAATTCCAGCGTGATCTCGCCATGGCTCTGACGACCAATCTGGTGCTTCATGATCACTCCGCCACCTGGCTTCGTGGGGGAAAGCCTGAACCATTCCAGATCAAATCCATGACCTCCTTGCGGGCTGAACTGCCACTCCCCGCCCGACTTGTCTGTATCCCAGCCTGAAACCACAGCATCGATATTCTGCGACCAGCAGTAGGGCTGTATCTGGCAAAAGTTCTCATTCATAAGATAGCCAGTATTACAATCTCGATAAATCGGTTTCCTGCGCATCAAATGCGTCTTCAATAGATCTGGTGGTAGGTGTGTTGTATCTACAAAGAAGGTGGGCAATCCATAAGCTTTGTTCTCAAAGCCATAGGTGAATGCAGCAAATCCCCCATCTGGAGAAATTGCCCCTGTGGTTATGCGAGCAACAGCCATGTGGTCATGCACTGCCGATATGTCCATCACAGGATCGGAATTAACCTGCTCGCTTGAGGTAATTCGATACACATGATCTTTATGCAGTATCACAGGATTGCCTAGTTTCTGGTAGGCATAACCTGCATTGTCAACCGGAGACTGAGGGGTCACTGTTACATCCGCAACTCCTTCCCATGCCGCCACATCCCAGATTGTCACATCATGCGATGCATTAAGGCCACTGCCTGCGATCCTGCCAAGTGCCCATATGGATAGATCAGCCTGCGGAACAAATTCGAAACCGTAGCTGCCCGAAAGATCAGTCCTCACGCCTTCATAAACAACATTAAAGAAATTATGCACAACGCCTTTGGTTCCGGGAACTGCACCGTCGGCAGCAGTAACACCAGCCAGGGTTACACCAGCAGTAATTGTGTCCACAAGAAACTTCCGTCTGGTCAATTCATGTGTATCGTTGGCCTTGCGCATGCTTTTCTCCAGTGAGGGGATATTAAAGGTATTGTAAAATGAGGAAAGAGACCTGTTCTTGTTGATGAGTTCATACTGAATACAAATCATCCGGATAGATTGCAATTTACCTTATAACTTATACACATAGCAATCCAGTTAAAGTGATAACAGAACTCTTCCTCTGAATGAAATCTTGATTTAAGGATATACCATGATGAAAGGATTAATTTTTGGTAACATTTTACAAAGCCGCATGTAAATGCGATGTTCAATTTATCCAGGTTTTATGCAGAATCAAACGGAATTTTTGAACCTGATACATGCAAAAATCTTACATCATGATAATGAGATATAATTCAATGAACAAACTCTTTACATTCCTTCTGCTTAGCATGTATTTTCATCCCATCGCAGGAGTTAATCTATTCTGCAATATCATTTCAATGGAATGAAGCACTGAATATGCATAATGTGATCATCCATGTTCCACATTCGAGTATCTTCATTCCGGAAGACGTGATGGATCAGTTCTGTCTATCTGCCACTGAGCTGAACCACGAAATTCTGCTTATGACGGACCATTACACCGATGCACTGTTTGATGTTCCTGGCGTCACCCGTCTTGTCTATCCATACAGTAGGTTGGTGGCTGACCCTGAGAGGTTTCGAGATGACTGCCTGGAACCTATGTCAGTTCGTGGGATGGGTGCGATCTATACCCGAAGGGCAGATGGCTCGGACCTACGGTCACTGAGTGCAGAATCCATGCGAGAGAGAACATTGCGAAACTTCTACGATCCTCATCATGAAAAGTTCAATTCTATCGTGAATACTGCACACAATCAGCACGGAAGCTGTCTTATCGTAGATGCTCACTCTTTTCCATCCTCACCACTCCCGTGCGACATGAATCAGGATCCTAACCGACCAGAGATCTGTATTGGAACAGATCCGTTTCACACACCTGCCGAGCTTGGGGAGCAGGCAGTAACAATCTTTGAGAGCGCTGGATGGATCACAAAACTGAATGATCCGTATATGGGAGCCATTGTTCCAAATATGTTCTATAAAAAAACAACCAGGATCACATCTATTATGATTGAGGTAAACAGAAAGCTCTATATGGATGAAACTACAGGAGCAAAACTTGTCAGTTTCTTGCAGTTTAGAGACAGATTTCATCAATGCCTGCTTGAACTATGCGAAACATATGAGCGAATATCCCCAGTGCAATAGGTCTATTAATCCAGCTTATCCTGCTCACGAGTCGTCTCCTCTAGTCAATAATTTCATTTATTGATGGCAATGCACTCTCATCCATCAATGACATGCATTTCTACGCATTCAAAGTTATCTTATGGTAATATGAGTTACTTAGTCATTCTCAGGAGGAATTGAATGGGGCTGGAAGAGGCGTTAAACTCACAGGAACAGTCAATTATAGACACCATTAAACTATCGAAGAAGTATACTGCAGCTCTTGCAAAATGGAAGAAAGCCTGCAGTGAAGGCAGAGTAGTAGATATGGTGAAGATATCTTCCATAGCATCCAGCTTGATAAAAGAGCTTACTGAAGCAACCCTCAATACAGAAGAACAGTGGCAGTTCGATCTCGGATCCTACCTTGATGGAGAGATGTGGATAGATGAAGTGAGGGAATATGCATCCGATCGCAACTCATTAAGAACGCTAGTGGTAAATGGAGAGCTTTTATCCTCACCTATCACTGTTCATTCTGCACCGGCCAGAGGATGCCTCTTACTTGGTAAAACTTCATGGTTTAAACTTAGACCCACTTTAGTGGCTGCGGAATTAAAGCGCTTACGAGATAAAACAGAAAATGCAAAATCACAGGATTTCATGGAAAGCCTTCAGCTAGCGTGGAAATACCTTTCCAAAAATGATGAAGAAGTTAAATTTAAAGAGATATACGATCTGTTCTGTCTAACACCAGGTTATAAGAAAGAGGTATCACCTGCCGTTTTCGGGCAGCAGATCTATGCTCTTCATAAATCCAGCATGCGTTTAACCAAATCGGGCAATCGCTGTATAATCGAACTTCCTACAGGTAATGTGAAGGACAAAGATCTCTTCCCTGTAACTTCTGAAGATGGCAAGGTTTTAAGATACTATACTGTCAGGTTTGCATAAATCTTCCGAGGATCATACATTTGAATCAAAATATCTCTACGGTCTCTCGAACTGAATGGCTGAAGATGCTTGAAGAGGAGTATCTTAAGGAATTTATTTCATCTGGCGGTTCTGCTGTTAAGGTTTTGGCAGTTCCAGATTCCATGGATGTAAACTCTCTTATATCTGACATTGAAAGAAAAGCTGAGCAGAATAGTTATGAGCATGTTTTCCTGGATCCTCTACAACCATCCCCTGATGGCAAAAAACCAGATCTTCATCGTATAGATAAATTCTTCTTTGCTGTCACAAGAAAGACAGACTGGATAGCATCCTGCCGGCAGCTTGCCCGAAACTATCTATTAATGAACGGTATTACAGTTCCAGATTCAGATGATATTTCAAATGCAGAAAAGATTGCCGAAATTAATGATATGCCTATTCATGATCTCATGAATATATACCAAACCAGTCTCTCACAATCTGTACTCAGGAACCATTCGTTCACCAACGAATTCCGCATTGCAATCACCGCACTAATAAGATCTGTTTTGATTGCAGACACATCCACTCCAAACAGGCAGGAACTTATTCTTAACTGGTTTGAAGGCAAAACATTGCCGGGTTCTGCAGCCGCACTTAAGAAAGTAAGAATCTTTGAAAAAATCAATATCACAAATGCACGTCTAATGCTGCAATCCTACACAAAGTGGCTGCCCGACACAGGTAAATCTGGTCTGGTAATCACTCTGGATCTCCGGCCATATGAGTATAAAAAACTGACTGCAGCACAGAAGAAATCAGAAGCATTCAATCGCTACTACAAGGCTGTGAATGAGAACGCATCCCCTGAAGAGTTGAGAACCATAGTGGAAAATTCTGAGTTCTCAGAACCCGAGATCGCCTACACAGATTTGGCATACTTCCAGATGCTGACCATGATCAGACGGTTCATTGATGAGATAGATATTTTTCAGAATTTTCTCCTTGTGGTGCTTACCACACCAAACTTCTATAAAAATAGAAGTTTGGATCCATCTGTAAAGCGATGTTTCTACGATTATGATGCATTGCAAACAAGAATTGGATTAGAGGTTTTCGACGCAAACAGACCTAATCCCTCTGCATCATTAGTGTTCCTGGAGGAAGTTCATGGACAATGAAACTCTGGATGCCAGAAGAGCTATAGAATCTCTGCGGTCAGGTGTCCCAAGCCTCAGTGTGGCAAAAATATTCGGCACCACACAAACAGCAGTTCGAGACAAGTTCCTGGAAAGTATGGAGGATATGACTACTGGTAATGGTGTCAAACCAATCATGCTGTCTGCATCGTTCGGCTCAGGTAAAACGCACCTTCTCAACTATTTACAGCTTCAGGCCGAGTCAAAAGGTTTTGTAACAAGCATCGTAACCATCAGCCCGGAAATGCCGCTGGGGAAAAGTGCAAATGTATTGAAGTCTATTTCTGAAAATGCACGCGCACCTCATACCGTCGGACGTGCACTTACATCCCTTGCATTTAACCTGAAACCAGATTCATCCAAATACCAAAAGCTGGAAGATTGGGCAGCAGATTCTGGCATAGAAACGCGTTTCCTGGCATTACTGCGCCTCTATGGAGAGTTCTATCTGGATGAGGAGCTGCGCCAGGCTATTCTGGATGATTTTGAAGGCAAAACCATGCCTAAACCAGATATTAAAAGAAAGTTGAAAGAGATTGGAATTGCATCTCTGTATGATCTAAACTCTCCAAAAGGCACTCAATTCTCACATGACAGGATCAGACTTCTGGCTCAGTTCTATAAGGCTTGTGGATGTAGTGGTTGGATCATCTTTTTTGATGAGATGGAAAGAATGGCAAAGTTTTCACTAAAACAGAGAATTGCTGCCTATCAGGAGCTTGGCTGGTGGAGAGATGTTGCTGCCACGAGCGGCAGTGCCATCCTTCCTGTTTTTACAACAGCAAGTGGCTTTGCACTTGAGACTGTTACAGGCGGCACGAATGATGAAGCACGCTTCAGTAAGAAAGGTGATGAAGTAGATAAGCTTGCACTTAGAGGCATTGAACTTCTGAAATCGGCATACAGATTAAACCCACCTACCGATGATGAAGTTCATGATATCTACTCCAAAGCGAGAGAGTTGTACGAAAAAGCTTATTCAATTCCTATATCAGATGTAAAACCGTATCATTCTGATGTAAGAACAACTGTCAGATCCGAGATAAGACGCTGGATAACTACTTGGGATCTGAAAAGGTTACACCCAGATTACGATCCCGATATAACAATAAAAGAAGTTCAGGAAGATCAAATAGGAATTTTCGATGATGTAATGGATGATGACTTGTTCTCACCATAACTGCATCAAAATAATGTACTCATTCTTGTTTTGATGTTCACGAATTATCTGGTCATACTATTTCATCCTCATTATGAACGAGCATAGCTGTCAGCAAACATGAAGCCGGCAACAGGACCCGCCTTTTACCAAATGGCTAGCTGGCGGATCCTGCTGCATTAGCTTACTTTTTAGCTGGTCCGTAAACGTCAAAACTGTAAAGAGAATAGCCGAACTGGGTTGCTCTCTTTATCCCATACATGCGAACATAACGTGCTTTCACTGGTTTGAAATGTATCTGCTCAAGACCGCCGCTTCCACTGTTAGTGCTATACACCGTACGCCAGAATGCATTATTGTTACTCACCTGAATCTGGAAAGATTGCGCGTAGGCTGCCTCCCAGCTAAGTATTACTGCATCCACAAGCGTAGGCTTACCTAAGTCTACAGTTATCCACTGTGGATCCGACCAGTCCGATTCCCACCGTGTAGAGGGGTCATCATCAATAGCATACTGGGGCTTGTTTCCATGAATTACTGAGGATGCTTTCACTGGCCTGTTCGTGGAAAGAGATGGTTTTGGCAGGTAAGGGTCTTTCATACCCATCCCGTTGATATGCCTAGTATACACGCTTGTAAGTCTGAATGGTGCACTAAGCCTTATGTCTCGGGAGGAGGCACCCAGCTCCACGTCATATACTCCAGGGTATGCCCTCCACTCCTTGCCAGCCACATCGCAGTAGGCCAGGTCTCTGGGATTCACTGTGAAGCTGACAGCTTTGGTCTGCCCAGGATTCAGGTTAACCCTGTCAAAGCCTTTCAGCTCTCTTACAGCCCTGCTTATTTTGGGGTCGGGGTCGTGAAGATACATCTGCACAACCTCTGCGCCTGCCCTGTGTCCTGTATTTGTGATATCTGCTTTCACCGTAATCGCTCCCCGGGGAGAAAGCCGGTTGCTGCTGAGGTGAATGTGTGAGAACTTGAATGTTGTATACGAAAGCCCATATCCGAATGGGAATAGTGGCTTAATATGCATCTTGTCAAAATATCGATACCCCACGTAGATGCCTTCAGCATAATGAACCTCGCCATCCTTGCCAGGATAGTTGCCTTCATCCGGATAGTCTTTCCTGTAGGCGGCAAGAGTAACCGGTAAACGTCCTGAAGGGTTCACATCACCAAACAGAATGGACGCAATTGCTTTGCCACCCTCCTCACCAGGGAACCAGCCTTCTATTACACCCTTCACCTTGTGGATCCAGTCCGTCATGCGAACGGGAGTACCGTTGTTAAGCACCACAATGGTGTTCTTGTTGGCTGCTGCAACAGCCCGGACAAGTGCACCCTGCCGTCCCTGAAGATCCATGGATGGTCTGTCTACTCCTTCAGCCTCATCAGAGGATCCCACAAACACAATGGCTACATCGGAACTTTTGGCAGCATTCACAGCATCTGCAAAATCTGCAGATGTTCCTGGTGTTACCCAGTTTAGATGTATGTCAGGCGCTCCACCATCCTTGTAGTACTCCAGCTTGATTGGATATGTCTGCCCAGCCTGCAGCCGTATCCCACCTGTTTCTGCATTTCCACCGGTTGGCATCCATCTGTTGATTACCCTCTTGTTGCCAATATACAGCCTGTATCCATCGTTCCCGCGTATGGTAAACAGATACCTTCCAGTTATCGGAGCCATAAGCATCCCCGTCCATCGCACACTTATGTTCTGCCCCCCTGGCATGGTGGCTGGCATATCAGCAGGCTGGCCGCCAAACTCCAGCTGATCGTCCACACGGGTTACCACCGGTTGCCCCACAAAGTGACTGCCTGCATAGTAAGCACCTGTCAATCCATGTGTCGATGAGTCAGTAGCACCTGAGTACAGATCAGATGAAGGCACAGGAACATCGTCATCCCCATTCGGTGTACCCTGGCTGTAGTTAATCTGGATATTGCCTCTTGCACGCGCAACGATTCCATCGTAGGGGTTTATCGAGAAAAATGGATTGACCCCTACACTACCATAAGCTCCGAGCTGCCAGTCCTTTGCCCGTGGTCCAATGATAGCAATCGATTTCAATTTATGAGCGTTAAACGGAAGGACATTTCCTTCATTTTTAAGCAGCACTATCCCTTCAGTTGCCGCCTTGTAGTCCAGCGCCTGATGGGCTGGCGAGTTAACCTGGCTGGGGTGAAGGGTGCGTGGTCCGTTCAACAGCCCTACCTGAATGATACATCGCAAGGTGCGTTTCACTGCCCTATTGATCTCATCCTGGGTAATCTGCCCGCTCTTCAGAGCGGCTTCAAGGTTTCTGCGCCGAAGGAAACCGGGACCAGGCATTTCAAGGTCTAGCCCAGCGAGCACAGGTCCAACAGTGTCATGTACTGCCCCCCAGTCCGACATGGAAAGCCCCTTAAAGCCCCAATCGGTATTCAGCACGTCGTGCAGCAGGTACCAGTTATCAGTGCAAAACTGACCATTCACCTTGTTATATGCCGCCATAATACTCCAAGCATGTGCCTTCTTTATGGCTGCCCTAAAGCCAGGCAGGTAGATCTCACGCAGAGCGCGCTCTCCCACCTTCACATTCACATAGCCCCTGTCAATCTCCTCGTTGTTACACACATAGTGCTTTACACATGCGGCACAGCCTGTGGACTGAACACCATCTATGTATCCAATTGCAAGCTCAGCATTAAGATAAGGGTCCTCTGTGAAGAACTCACCGTTCCTTCCATCTAATGGCGAGCGCTGAATGTTGATCGCCGGTGCCAGCAGCACCTCGGCACCGGTTCCCTTGTTCAGTGCTTCATCACCTATCGCCTGCCCCACTTGTTTAATGAGAGCGGTATTCCATGTGGATGCAAGGCATACGCCGGCAGGAAATGCTGTCGCTGGTCCCTGAGTACCACCATCACCGCCCCGCACACCTTGCGCACCATCTGCCATAGACATTGGAGGTATGCCCAGCCGTGGAATTGCGACTGTAGTGAATCCGGTTCCTGTCATCAGCGACAGCTTCTCATTCTCAGTAAGGCGTTTAAAGAGATCGTTTACCCTAGCTTGCAGGGGAGCTTTCGGGTTTTTATAGAGAGGAACGGTATCTGCTGATATTCTGGCAGTAACCAGTGACAGTCCACTTAGAGTTAGCAAGAAGGTGACATGAGTTCCCATTCTGCAAAATCTGTTTCGTGAGACGGAGCTAAACTTCATAACGTACGTCCTGTTTGTGAATTCCCTTTCTTCAGCACACAGCTTCAACATGAATCTGTTGCTGGGAAGGGGTATAGAACACTTGTTCACTATTTCGACAACAGAAGTGAGAACTCCTCCAACTTGAAGGGAACTGCTCTAATTTTGAGGGGTGAGAACTTGTCAGATACTGTTAGCTAATATCAGTTTAATGAAGATTCGCATATCCATTTGTGATCACTATATAAGCTGGCTGCTTTCTGGTTTATAGCAGAGCATAGTACAGTTGGATGTTATGCCCAGGAATGCTCTTGACCGGGTAGAAAAAATGATCAGCTCCGGATGGTAGATGGATTCATGTATGATTTGTTGCGAAACAGTGATCTAAAACTCAAAAGCAATTGTAGACGTGTCAGAGGTTGGAGGGTATGATTCTCCGCGGAGATAGCGGCTGGCTCGTTTTCCCCAGGTCTCGTCCGGATAAGCTTCTTCAAGCTGCCTCATCACTCCCTGAGCTTCGTTATCGCCCAGCTCATCCTGCAGGCGGGCAAGTCTGTAACGATCCTCAAGTGAGGATAGGTTCATACCTGCCTGCTTCATAAGAGTATCAGCTTCATCTCTGTTGCCCCGCTTTACAGCAAGAACTGCTCTCACGATATTCAGAGTACGTCTCTGAGGTGCTTCAAGGGGCTGCTTCTCAAGCAGCATTAACTCCTCTTCAGCCTCATCAAGCTTGTTGGCGTCTAGCAGGGTAGTTACGAGATCCAGCCTTAAGCCATTTGCCACAGCGATGATTGTGTTGTTTTTCATGGAAAGGAGCATTCGCAGCCGCTCCTCAGCATCATCGTACCACTCTCTGTGTCGTGCCATGTCTGCCAGCATTATGTAGACCTGCAGTAGAGCATCATACGACTGGGTACGCAGCATGGCTTCGAGACCGGCTAGTGCTTTGGGATAGTACTCCTGAAGCATGTAT
>JAJZFJ010000010.1 GCA_021805395.1 bacterium | reverse complement strand
TTCCGATCTGCAGGAGAATCGGCAGGCTTGGCAGCACTATTATCTGTATCGGAAAAACAGATAACCCAAACCACTCTGAGATAGTAGAACACTGCAATCATACTTGTGAGTGCCAATACAACAGCAAGTATTAAAAGATGTGCCTGGATTGCTGTTGTGAACAGGTACCACTTACCAATAAAACCAATTGTGGGTGGAATTCCACCTAGAGATAGCATGAAAATTACCATTGCTGCAGCTGCGATAGGATTAGATTTAGCTAATCCTCTAATATCATCAAGTGTCTCACAATCCGTCTGCTTGTGACTAAGATAGACCAGCAAGCCAAAAGAGCCGATGGTTGTGAGGCCATAGGCCAGGAAGTAGAACATGGCTGCCCTTAGTGCACTGTCATGTGCAGCTGGATTGCCCACAGCCGCAACGGCAATGAGTAGATAGCCAGCATGTGCAACAGAAGAATAGGCTAGAAGACGTTTTACGTTAGTCTGTGTGACAGCATACAGGTTTCCAACTATCATAGAGAGAATTGAGAGAACTTCAATGACAGGTAGAAAAATGTTATAGAGCGGAGATAGAGCGGAAAAAATGCGGAGAAGTGCTGCAAATGCTGCCACTTTCACTATAGCTGCCATGAATGCTGTAACTGATGTGGGAGCACCTTCATACACATCAGGAGACCACATATGGAACGGTACCAGTGCAGCTTTAAAGGCGAGACCGCAGAGAAGAAGTCCAACTCCACTGATAAACATGGTGGAGGCAACGTTGGACAAACTTCTGTGAATAGCTATGAGGTCTGTTGAATTCACCCCATAAGAGCCACCGTAGATTAGTGCAATGCCATATAGAAGAAAACCAGTTGCAAAGGCACCCAATAGGAAATATTTCAGAGCTGCCTCTTCGCTTTTCTTTTTTGTGCTTGCAAAACCGGTGAGTACATAGAGTGATACAGACAGCAGTTCGACAGCAACAAAGAGCACGATGAGATCATTTGCAGCACTCATCAGCATGGCACCAGATGTACTGAACAAAACGAGTGCATAGTACTCACCACGATTCAATCGCTGATTCTCAAGATAGGTGAGTGCCAGGAGAACCGCCAGTGCGGCCATTATTAATATGATAACACTGCATGCTTGAGAAAACGAGCCAATGGAGAGTGCCCCATGAAATGCAGATACATGGATCGGTTCATTAACCATTCTCTCGATGGCTATACTCATGGCAGTGAAGATACCAATGAGTGATACATTTCCGCTTAACGAGGAGAATCTCTTCCAGAAAGGGATGCATGAATCTCCAAGCAAAACCACCATGCCTGTGAGTACTACAATGATTACTGGTAGAATTGCCAGGATGCTTTGTAGATTGTTCATTTAGATGGTACTCCTGGCTGCGATGTTGCTGGTTGTGATGTTCCGCCTCCTGTAGGCATAGCATGCATTTGTGAACTCATTGGATGAGGACGGGGATGCGTCCTTCTGTATTCAAATAGTGCTGGCAGATTGGGTTCGGCAACTCTGTCGGTTGAATAAATAGATGTTGTATTCAGTTTCTGATTTGGGGACGAAAAGCTCCTGAAGTCCTGCTCGCTTAACATCACCGCAACGGGAAGACTATCTTTCACCATTGTACGGGACGGTGGCAATGTAGCATAGACCGGTGCCTGCATATCTCTTGTCCAAAAACCGGTACCCAGGCCGACCCAGAATATGACGCCTGCCATTGGCAGGAGGACAATCCACTCTGTTCGTGTGAGATCAGGGATTTTGAGTAGAGTTCTATTTTTTACTGGTCCCAGCATAATTCTCTGATACCACCATAACATATAGACTGCAGCAAAAATTGTGCCCGATGCAGCAATGCCTGTGATCCAATAACCACCAATCTGGTATGTTGCAGAGGATGTCCAGCTGCCCAGCAGAACAGGGAATTCTCCTACAAAGCCACTGAAGAATGGAACAGCAATGCTACCCAGAGTAGCTATAAGCATCATGGTTCCCATTCCAGGTACCACTCTTTTTAAGCCGCCCAGTTTGGTAATATCATTTGTGTGTGTTCGGTCGGAGAGCATACCCAGCAGCAGGAACAGCATAGGGGTAAAGATGCCATGATTCAGATTTTGCAGCAGCGCTCCCATCAATCCAATCCGGGTGAATGTGAAAATGCCAAGGATCACAAAACCAAGGTGAGACACACTGGAATAAGCAATAATGCGGCGTGTATCTTTCTGTGTTGTGGCCATAAGGGCACCGTAGATGATGGAAACTACAGCCATCAGGATAAGAACTGGAGCTGCCAGCTGAGCCTGCGCTGGAAAGAATGGAATCACAATTCTGACAAGTCCGAGTATTCCCATCTTAAGCAGTACCAGCCCCACACTACCGATAGGCGGTGCTTCTGCATAGGCATCTGGCAGCCATGCATGAAATGGGAACACAGCTGTTTTGATGGCGAATGCAAGTGTGAACGCAGCAAATAGCCACATGAGGGTGGAGGATGGCAAACTGTGAAGCAGATGGGATGCTGAAGAAAACGGATCAGTTAGAGCAGGGATATCGAAGGTTCCAGTGACGGTATAGATATACACTATACCAACCAGCATTAGAATACTACCGACGAAAGTGTATAGGAAAAATTTCAGCGCGGCTTTTTTCCTGTTTTCTCCACCATATATTCCGATTAACAGATAGGTTGGTATCAGGGTGGTTTCGAAGAACAGATAGAACAGCACAAGGTCTAATGAACAGAATGAACCTATGACTGCAGATTCCAGAAGAAACAGCAGAGCCATCATCGGTTTGGAATTGGGTTGTACTCGCGATAGATAGATTGAACACAGCAGTACCACAAATGTGGTTAACAGGACCAGGAGCAATCCAATACCGTCAACTCCTACATGATAGTCTACCCACTTGCCCCCACCCAGTGGGATCCAGTGGAGGTTCTCGCGAAATACAGTTGTATTCCACATGGATCCATTCTGAAAACCGTTAAGGTGTGGGAATGAGAGGAACATAATGACCGACAGACCAAATATGATTGATGCCATCCCCACAGATATGGAGTTAAATATAACTCTGCTTGAGCTGCCAAGAGCAGCAAGTCTGCTGTCACTTTCTTGCACGTCTTTTACATTTGGCAGCATCGCCACGATTGCTGCTGCTAGCAGAGGCAATGCGATGAGTATGCTTACTATGCCAGTGAGTTGATTATCCATTAGTTCCTCAGAGATAGATCTTGATGAGCAGGCTGATCACGATCGCCACCATCCCGAACAGCATTACAAGTGCATAATTGCGAACATACCCTGTTTGAAGGCGCCGGAGTAATCTGCTGATGCCGTTCATAGCACGAACAAAACCATCTGTGGTTCCATTGAGTACATCCTCTTCAACGCCCTGTTTGAGAACCCGATTGGCGAGCAGGCTTCCGCCACGTACAAACACGAGGTTGTAGATGGCATCAAAACCCCATGAGGCCTCCAGAAAGCGT
>JAJZFJ010000183.1 GCA_021805395.1 bacterium | reverse complement strand
GTATTGATGGCGGGCAGCGATCCACTCATCGAGATAGTGAAGATAGACCGGGGCCAGATGCAGCGAATTGGGTGAGTTGACGCTTCCAAGAATACAGTTTCGATTATCTATAGCTTCAAACCTTACCATATTCATACCGCTTCTGGCGAAGAGAGCAACCGTGTCATCTATCTGATGCAGGGGAATTTCCAGGCGTGTGCTGGAAACATTTATGCCCCAGAATTTGGCTCTTTCGCCATTAGCCCAGTAGAAATGACCATCACTGCCAACTGATAAGAATCCATGACCCTTTGGAAGTGTATCCTGACTAAAGTCTGGAATACAGGAAAGTGGAAACTGCTGCTGAAAAGGTGTTGATGCCTCCGCAATGTGTGAACAACAGATGCTAATGAAGATCAGTAGTAGACTAAATTTACACACGTCAGTTCTCTGTTTATAATTCTCTGTCAACAATATAACGTGCGATAGCCCGCAGCGGATCTGCCTTGTGATCAAATACAGAGAGAGCATCCAGAGCTCCTTCAACTTCTGCGTTAGCTTTTCTACGTGACTCATCCAGCCCAAATAGACGAGGGAACGTTGCTTTATCTCTCTCCTGATCACTTCCCACTGGCTTTCCAATAACAGCCTCATCTCCAACTACGTCTAATATATCATCGGCAATTTGGAAAGCTAATCCGATATGATTTCCATATTTTCGAAATGCGAGCTGTTGGTCAGGGTCGGCTCCAGCAAGGATGGCTCCAGCTTCCACTGATCCTTTTATAAGAGCACCTGTTTTACAGGCATGGATATATTGCAGTGTTTCAGACGAAACCTCCTGTCCCTGAGATTCCATATCCACAACCTGCCCTCCAACCATACCCCACGTTCCAGAGGCGTGTGATAGAAGTTTCAGGGTTTTCAGAACACTCTCAGTAGAAGCACATGAGATGTTGGAGGCGATTAGCTCAAATGCAAGCGCGAGTAGAGCATCACCGGCAAGGAGTGCCATAGCCTCGCCATACACTTTGTGATTAGTTAACCTTCCACGTCTGTAATCATCGTTATCCATACAGGGCAGATCATCATGGATGAGACTGAAGACATGAATGCATTCCAGTGCACAGGCTGTAGGCATCACAACATCTGCACTCACACCCAGCGCCTCTGCAGCCGCTATCACCAGAGTGGGACGAAGCCGTTTACCTGGTGCAAGCACGGAATACCTGATTGCTTCGTGCAACCGCTCTGGTCTCACGTTTTGTGGTGGCAAAACCTCATTTAAAGCGATCTCTACCGCTTCGCGTCTGCTTGCAAGATATTGCTGCAAAACAAATGTCACAGAACTCGACTCCCTATTAGTGAAAGTTTGCACTATTGTAGCACCTCAAACGATGCTTCAAGTGCCTTCATATGCTGATCAAACGTGAAGCAAGCCAGTTCAGGATTATCTTGTGCGTAAGTCTCCTGATCAGCTGGTATATGCAGAAAGCCCGTCGGGATATCCATCTGCCTTCCAATCTGAAGACCCCGGTATAGTGCTGCATTACACAGATAGGAGCCGGCATCGTTTGAACTTTGCGCTGGCAGCCCCGCTGCAGATATTGCTGTGATGAGCGCATCTACTGGCAGTGTAACATTCTCAATCTCATTCCCATGCAGATCCAGTATTGAAGATTCTGGATATGTTCCCAAAGCATCAGGAATATTGCCTGCCACATTTTTAGCTCTGGTCTCCACGCTCCAGTAATTTCTACTTGCTGCCACTCCTAGCATCAAAACATAGTCTGGAGAAGCTTTCGTAATGAGATCTATAAGGGATCGACGTAATTCGGTCCATACTACCGGCAGTACAACAGCATCTAAAGTAACAGAAGAAGGTGGGTTTTGGGAATAATATTCAACCAGTCTTTGCGACGGGTTAGATACGACAACCCCGAAAGAAGAGAAGCCGGTGAGCAGGACTTTGCTCATATTTTGAACCGGACATGCAGAATATCACCATCTTTCACAGGATACTCTTTCCCTTCCAATCGCATCTTGCCAGCGGCTCTCGCCTCATCCCAGCAACCACCTGCACTCTCAAAATCTGCAAATGAGATTACTTCTGCACGGATAAAACCTCTTGCGATGTCAGAGTGAATTCGCTCAGCAGCTCCTAAAGCGGTGCTGCCCTGAGAAATGGTCCAGGCTCTAACCTCATCCTCTCCAACGGTGAAAAAGCAGATTAGCCCAAGGGCAGCATATGCTGCCCGGATTAACCTGTCCCGAGCCGCTTCCATAATACCCAGAGCCTGCAGAAACTCTCTTTCGTCATCTGGTTCCATCTGTGCCACTTCCATCTCAGCTTTTGCACAGATTGAAATCATTTGCAGGTTCTGACTGGATGCAAAATCTCTCAGCTCTTTGACACTTGGTGGCGATTCATTTCCAGCATCTGATTCATCCACATTGGCTGCAAGAATAATGGGCTTTCCTGAAACAAAAGCATAACTTTTGATTGATCTCCGCTCATCTTCAGATAGTTCGAGGGTTCTAACAGGCTGGAGTGAATCCAGATGCGTTTTAAGCTTTATAAGAACCTGCTGTTCAGATGCCTCTGCTGGCGACTGTCTTTTCTGTAATCGGGATTTTTCTAATCTTTCTAAACGCCCCTCAATAACAGTAAGGTCAGCAAGAAGCAGCTCCTCCAATACCTGCTGGGTTTCTCGCAATGGATTCACACCACCATTTGGCGGTGGCACTGTTTCATCATGAAACGCTCTCACAACCAGAACCAGTGCATCCATATTGCGTACATTTGAAAAGAAATCAGTTGAGAATTTGTCTCTTGAACCCTGCGTTTCATCCCTGTCTATACGCGCTCCACCTTCTGTAAATTCGATTGTGGCAGGTGAAATTTTTTTGGGATTACACTGCTTCACTGCGTAATCAAAGCGGGGATCTGGAACTCCAATCATTCCCATGTGAACTTCTGTGGATCCAAATGTATTGAGACCCACTTCAGATCGAGTGAGTGCATTAAACAGGCTAGTCTTGCCTGTTTGAACCATTCCAACAATTCCGACTTTCATATAGTTTTATATAGGTGTCCTCAATCAGGACTTCTATTCACCCTTTCCAGCAAATGGTTATGTGCACAGAACTCTGCGCAAGTAAAACACAGTTTACCATGAAATCCCGGCAAGTTTGCGAATAACATATTACCAAAGAGATCCGATTATATTTTTGAGTTATTAATACCACTCGAGTCTACTAGCCGATTGAATAGAGAACCTATCAACTTTATCAGTATGAGGTATTTACTATGGCAACACCACCAAAAAATGGTCATCTTGATCTGAAGTTTGCGAATGATCGAACCCAGGTGCTTGCAACCGTACGCCCGCCTGCACCCGGAGGTAAGTCCATAACGGTTCAGGATATTATTGAGCGGCTTCGTGGTATGTCTGTTATCTATGGAGTGCGTGAACACGATATCCAGAGTCTTGTCCATAAGGTTGATGCTTCCAAAACACCTGCCACAGGTT
>JAJZFJ010000037.1 GCA_021805395.1 bacterium | reverse complement strand
TATTCGAACATTATCCCCTGCATCCACTTTTTCGTAAGTCTGATTTAATTTGCTAAGGCAAGGACCAATCATTGCTCCGCCATTACTGGCTATTCGGGCATCAGCAAAGAATGTGCCATTCAGAGCAGCTTGTGCTCCATTCTTCAGTGCCATATCGCCGACGGTCTCTCGATGGTCAAGTGCTTCCGTAGTGAGGTCTCCCCCTGCTAGCCATTGCACGGGGAATGGGCAGTTGGAGAAGGTTCCCATTGTAATGGGTGTATCACTCACCTGAATGAGGCGCGGAGTTGGAGGAGCCATCTCCATGCGCCCCTCCCAAACTGCAACAACCTCATCAACTCTCCTGGGGATTAATCGGGGCAGGAAATAGCTCTGGGCAGGGCTAACCGTCCAGCCTCTGTCCATGGTAAATGCAGCCAGATATCCTGCTTTCTGCGCAGCTGAAGAGACCGCTGCATCACAGGTTCCACTTGGATATGCAAGGAAGTTGATGGGGTGGCCCAGATGCTGCTGAAGAGTTGCCTTGGATTCCTGTAACTCTTCATCCAGCCTGTCTGGAGAAAGTACTGTCATGTCTTCTGGATGGGTTACTGTATGGGATTCTACGGTAATTAATCCAGTAGCCTCTGCAGCACGCAGCTGACTCCAGTTCATATGCAGCTTAACAGTTGTCACACCAACCGAAGCTGTCTGAACAAAGAAAACTGCAGGAAAATGATAGTGCTCCAGTATCGGTAATGCCTGAGTATACTGGCCAAGTGTACAGTCATCGAAAGTAAGGAGGATAGGGCGACTTGGAAGAGGTTTTCCATATCTAAAGTGATTATAGTACTGATCAATTGTTATGGGATGAGCATCTGCCTGCGATAGCTCAGCCATCTCCCGGGAAAATTCAGCAGTAGTAAGGTCGAACCATACCTGTTTAGCAGGAAGTACATCATGATACATTATTACTGGCACTGCCATTGTGCCTTCGACCAGGAGTGTAGGTGGTACTGAGTCTGCTGGTGCAGGTTTATCAACTGATGCTGGAGTGAGGATATTAGTGATGGTTTGGTGAATATTAAATGAAGAAGAGGAGTGCTGAATTCCTAGTGCAGTACCTATTGTGGCAGAGGCAATCATTACGCCCATAGAAAACAGAATTGCTGGCAAATTTTTCCCGCTGTTATGCTTTCTTCTACCACCAGGCACTATTTTTCGTTCATTATTCACACGTTACTCCATTGCATAAGAAGTGCAAATTCAACTTAATAATACCACACGGTGAGTTACTGATCCGAAGCGTTACGGTATACTCTAAGGGTATCTATTCAGGTTCTGTTAATTATTATCAAGGTGGTGATGAAAATGGGGGTGCCAGAATCAAGTTCGTTTGTGAAGCTCAGTTCTCTCATTTTAATTATGTTACTATGTATGAATGCTAAATCTGAAACTCCATCAAGACCAGTTAAATATGAAATTTTCTCTGCCACAGGTCAGCAGCAAACTTATGATGATATGATTCAGACTGTGGAGAAATCGGATATTATTTTCATTGGAGAGACACATGATAATCCGGTTGCGCATGCATTAGAGCTTAAAGTTCTTGAATCGCTATTTAAAGTGCAGAATTCCATTGCCCTGTCCATGGAGATGTTTAGCTGTGATGTTCAACCAGTAGTGGACGAGTATCTCAATGGATTTATTTCTGAAAAGCAGTTTTTAGCAGATGCAAGGCCATGGCCCAACTACCAGGAAGCGTACAGGCCGTTGATTATGTTCTGTAAATCGAATTCCATACCTGTTTTGGCAGCAAATGTACCAAGAAGATATGTAAACCTGGTATCACGCGAAGGTATGAAATCTCTGCTAAATTTGCCAGAAGAATCTCGGAAATTTCTTCCTCCCATCCCTTATAGCATGGATATCCCTTCTGGCTATAAACAGGAACTGGACTCTATTTTTGGTATGCCTCATGATGAAGCAGTTGAAAAAGAAATGCATAAATCTGCTTCATCCATGCCAACAACAACCCATATGATTGAAGCTCAGGCACTTTGGGACGATGCAATGGCTCATGCAATATCAAAGTTCCATACCCTGCATCCTACGCTAAAAATCTTGCAGATAAACGGAGAAATGCATAGTGACCATGGCTGGGGGATTGTTGACAGATTGAGAAGACTGCAACCGAAGCTCAGGATTACTATTCTTTCAGTTCAACCATCTGAAGTTTGGCCAATATCAAAATCCCCGTCAGTTAATGGTGTGGCAGATTATCTTATTCTTACAGTGCCAGTGACCAAGAGATCCTGAGGGAAACATATTATGCATTCGTTACAATCACCCTCATGGCTTTTATGGAACCTGTTTCTTGCGGTATCTTCAGTACCCATAGGTTATCTGCTTTCCTGGTGGGGTGCAGATATGTACAGGAAGGTAAACAAGCTTGTATGGTTTCTTATTCTTATCATTTTAGCGCTAGTATGGATGGCTTTTCTGCCGAATAGCTGCTATCTGATCACTGAATGGAGACATCTGTTTTTTGACAGAACATTGTTACAGATGCGCATAGGTGCTGTAAGTGGAATGGATCAGCTTTCGGTAGCAAGAATTGGGCTTTTTTTCCTTCTGTACAGCCTTATCGGGGTATTTCTGTTTGGAGCTTCCATTCGGCCTGTCGACCGAATGCTGAGGGTCCGAGGGGTTCATCCCGGTTTGTTGGCAATTCCTTTTTTCTTTTTCATTTCGCTGGGTGTTTATCTTGGACTTATTGTACGTTTAAATTCCTGGAAGATCGTAACCAGTCCAATGATTGTTGTACACGATTCGCAGAGAGCGCTAGAGTCCAATACACTGTTAAAGGTAATTGCAATATTTGCAGTCCTTTTATCGGTACTCTATGAATGCGTGGATATCTTCTTTATTGGACTAAATGTAAAATTTGGGCACTCAGCATCAAATGGAGCGAGTGCCCGAAAAAAGCGCAATTAATCTCAGTAATTACCACTACTGAATAGCATCAGCCATTTTATCATCTATGTCCAGATCACTGTCTTCCAGTACCCTCCAGTTACCATCACCTACGTAACAGATGATAGCACCGCATCCAGTACACTTTGCCCGGCTTGCATATCCTGTACCTACAGGTGGAGCTTTAGGCTCGCCAGTATACCGGTCTCGAGGAAAGAGCGGTTTTTTGCAGACGGGACATCTCCCAAAAATAGGAGGGGCGGACTCAACAGATTGTTCATCCCAGAGTTCTTCAATCTCTTCTACTTCTTCAATTGGTACTGTAATTGGCATTTTGTATCTTCTCCTGAATCTTGCAGTTAGGTAGTCGTGAAGGAATTTGGAAAATTACGATGTATATATTATACGAGTAATCTGCTAGAAATTAGTTCTAGACATAGACCCAAACGCAAGTACCTCCCAACATCATTCTCAAGGTTTAGGGCAGAGGTATTAGCTTAAAGAGGGGGCATCAACTGATCAAGAGTAGGCAGAATATCCGGGGCTTCACTAGCACTCATGTTTTCGAGCTTAATTTGTTCAAATACCTCTTTACGGTGGACGGATACCTGTCTTGGTGCACGGATTCCAATTCGCACCTGTTCACCCCGAACTTCGAGAATGGTAATCTCTATCTCGGATCCCACCATAATAGACTGGTCAGTCTTGCGGGTTAATACTAACATTATTTGGCCCTCCATGGCTCTAGGTTTTAAACTACTTCGGGGTAGATGGGGCACATCCCTGTGTCAACCCTTAAAGTTTAGTATTCAATACATTATCGGCAGTATTTCAGGAGTTCTTTACATGTCTTTTGGGCAGCAACTGAGTAAATCCATCTATATAAGACTTATACGCTTATCAGTTATGATTTTGCTGATCTATTCTGTCAGCTTTTCAAAAGCTAGCGGCGAAAGATTACGTTTCGGTCAACATCTTAAGTCAAGCTCACCGAACATATGCATAAGTTCACCCATTATGCTGATGCAGCACAGTCTCGACATGTGTTACGCAGACTATCAGTTTTCAGAATCTTCTCTACAACACAAGTCAATGAGCAACTCAATTGAATCACATCCTGCTGTTATGCTTATGAGGGGAAAAAAGAAACGGAAAGTTTTCATGCAATCGAATAGTTCAGCGATTGAATTGGGTTCAAAACCAGTGATTATCAGTTCTGGTGACACCGAAATTGTGCAAAATAGACATCTACTAGGAGCATTCGAAGTTCTTTTCAAGGGGCATGTAGTTGCTGAGAGTGAATCCGATCCTGTTATTGTGTACACTTATCATGGGCCGCTTTATACGGTTCAGGCTAAGAAATATGAAGCAACAGCCGTCAGAATGTCTCAAGGTGGATTGAGAGTGAACAGTGCAATTCGCGATCAGAATGGAGTGAGTTGGGGTATTTATCAGAACTTTTTCCCTGGTCCTGACAGCAGCATTAAAGTGCACTGTCTGATTACAGTGAATAAACCATGCATTCTGGAGTATCTGCCAATCATTACTATTCTTCCAGATGAAGACGACGCCGGACTTCATACCAAAGCCGCACTGTTACCAGGGGTTCTTTACTGGGGGGCACATCAGCTAAAGAGGAATCGAATAATTAAATCTGGGGACGACCCACTTCCACTCGTTCCTCAATCCGGCGAAATGACTTTTCCCCTCATGACAGTAGTAGGAAGATATGGATATATCTCGCTCGCCTGGAGACAGGCACCACATGTAGCTGCACTGTTTGCATGTCCAAATGGATTATATAATTCAAATTTTAGCGAGTTAGGTTTAGTTGCTCCTGGTTCAAGCTCTACAGATCGCAGCCATGGCAAACTTCTGGCAAATCCCGGATTAAATATGACACCTGGAATGTCAATTGGCATGAACGCACGGATAATGTGCGGTGAAGGCCGGAGTGTTGTACCATCGCTAAAAGAATACGTTAAGGAATATGGCTTACCCGGTATTCCTTCAACACATATGTCTGCCATGCAGTATTTAACGCTTGCCGCTGACGGATGGCTAAAATCAAATATTACCGCATCACCATATTACCGCAAGGCATGGTCGGAAGACAGCCAATTGTATCCACCCAAACCTGCAGCAGATGCAGCGATGGATATGCTTTATGACAGTACATTTCAAAACAATCGTGAACTCGCCTCGAAGCTTGAAAATGCAGCTAGTGCCTCCTTTTCATCAGTAAATAAAAACCATCTTCTATCCGACCAGATTTCAGATGTAAAATCGCCGGGTGCAGCCTTGGTAGATATGCATGCTATGTCGGAGGCAAATCAGGCTTATACGGATGCAAAGAGTGAGCTGGCAGAGGATACGGGAATATGGGATAAGGTGGATGGGGATGTTGCAGAGCATTTGTGTCCATTGCTGCAGAATGCTTTGGTTTGTGGAGACCCGGAGATTATAAAGCAGGCATTAGTAAGATTGAGAATGCTGGATCGCTACAATAACAGACTACCCAGCAGCTTTAATTCCAGTGATACATCCGGCATTCATGCTACATTAACCGCTTCAGCAAGCTTATGCCGAGCCTGCGTTCTGGGTTATGCTTTATCCGGTGATGCAACACTTTTGAGCTCTGCAGAATATTGGGCATGGTCTGGTTTACCATTTGTGTATCTAGATACACCAAAAAGTTCAATATTTGGTGACTACAGTACGAAAGCTTCATGTGATATCAATAACTATGATCCTGTCAAGCATTCCAGTAAGCTGGATCAGAGAAGAGGCATCGATTATGCAGACGCATTATGGATGCTTTCAGAGTATGATCTTAAACACAGTGCGCAATGGCGACAGATTGCAGATGGTATTACATCATCTGGAATCATTCAAAGCTGGCCAGAAGGCAGCATGGAAAACGGGTTACTTCCGGCGCATTCTGATATTGCAAATGGTGCGAGATATCTACCAGCATTCAATCCTGGAATCGTGTTTACAGGAGCTGCAAGACTGTACAATTTTCCATCGGAGTACTCATTTGCAGTTTCTAACAGTTTTTCAGTAATCATACATGCTGCAGGTAAGATAACAATTCAGCGAGAAAGCACACAGGACATTGGTTTCAATGTGAGGTGCTGGTCCCATGGAGATAGTCAGATTTTGATTGTTGGATTAAGCAGTCAGCCACAAGTGTTAATAAATGGAGATAAGATTCCATCTTCCAGGCTAAAATATAACAATTCACATGGCTGGCTGGTACTACCGGTACATGGGACTGCAAACGTGGAACTAAAATATCAATAGGCTGTAAAGTTTACTCATCGATTCATTGAGTTTTGGAGAAAATGAAACGAAGCAGCCTTACCTATTGTCGTGATTATCTGTTTGTCGCTCGAGATCCTGAAGCACGTAGGCTTGCACCCACTGTCTGAGATCGGTGACTATACCTATCATTTTATCTACATCAGATCTGGGACTATTTGGATCATCCTGCCAATTTCTAAGCACCCTTTCGGCAGTTCGAAGAGCTGTAGCAGCTTTTTGAGGGGGACTCACAAGAGAAGACATAATTACTTAAACTCCACGGCTTAACAAGCCAAAATTGTATAATTAGCTTACAGTAGCAAAATATGCTACTATTGTATTATACAGTATGTTTACGTGTAAATCAAGGGCTTACATCTATTAAACTACTCCAGTTGCCAAATTGTTCCCTTTCGCTTTATTTGCTGTTCTGATACATAGTGAACTTTGGTGGATGTGATATGGGATCTTTTTTCATGTAGGATGAGAAAGGAATAATCCGATTAAGTGACTTGATGTCAGGTAATGCTGAAGAATATTCATATTGATTCGCATTAACTTATCGGTCCAGTCAGTGTATATGGCTGTCGTGATATCATAATAAGAATTCAAAGGCATAGTTATTCATACTCGCTGATGATGTCGTATTTGGCAGCATAAACATGAAGATACTATATACAATACAATATTTATAGTATGAATCGTGCAGAACTAAGTGTGTTATCGCATTATAAACTGTTTTCAATTGGAAAATGTTAGCAAGAATCTCAAAATGGTATTGACAATGGATTAAAGTCACGATATAATACACACAACCGGTTTTGCACAACCGTATTTGCAAAACGTACTTTCCAATACCAGAGGGGTTCTATGGCAGTATCAATCGAAGACGTCGCAAGAAGAGCTGGGGTGTCCAGAGGAACTGTTTCTCATGTGATAAATGGGAATGTGGCTGCACGCATTGCTGCCTCCACGCAGGAAAGAGTGTGGAAAGCTGTATCAGATCTGGGTTACCATCCTAACCGGATCGCGAGAAGTTTAGGAAGAAGAAGAACAGATATTGTTGGTCTTATTATTCCAAGTTTAACAAACCCATTTTTTGTTCAGATTATGGAGAGTATGGAGCAGTTGGCTTTGAAAGAGGGGTATCAGGTACTACTTGATGCCATGCAGCCGATTTCTAGCAGTGGAAAGCCAGTTGCAAAGCTGCAGGGATGGCCTGTAGATGGAGTTCTAATGTGGAGCACTGATGCTTTACACAGTTTAGTGCAGATGCTTGGAGCTCAGGCTGGTGAAGTGCCAGTAGTTTATCTGGGCGGGCATCCCAGACAGGACAATACAGATTCCGTGTACTTCGATGTTTATCGTGGAGCAGTCGATATGATGAATCATCTGGTGGAGAAAGGCTTTAGAAAAATAGGATTTCTATATCCTTTCGACTGGGTGCTTGAGCAAGAAGATGAGCCTCGTCAGAATGCCTATACAAAAGTCTGTCAGGAAAGCGGCATCGAACCTTTGATGATAAGAATGGAAATTCAGGAGGAGACACGTCGGGCAGGACTGGTCGCAGGGATTGAACTTGCTAAAATGGATCGCAATGAGGCTCCTGAAGTCGTACTCTGTTTTAATGATATCGTTGCGGAGGGTGTTTTATTTGGGCTTCGAAGAGGTGGATTGAAGGTTCCAGATGATATGGGCGTGGTTGGGATAGATGGCATTCAGACTGCACAATATCTGGATACTCCACTTACTACAGTTAGGTTACCAACCGAGCAGATGTGCAGTGAAGCATTACGTATTCTACTGAGACGTATCGCTGAAGGTACTTCAGCACCAGCAATAGAGTTAGCAATTGCGCCTGAGCTAGTTAAAGGTGCGACTGCATAGTCGTAACCATACTTGCTCACACAATAGGAAGAATTGAAAACGGGTAAAAGTGCCACACATGATCGATTTTCCAGGCTAGTTAACAATACGATATGTGGTAACTAAACACAAAATACACTGTGTTGAAGAATATACAATGTCTGAAAGGGCAACGACAATGAAGCAAAAAGGGTTTACCCTGATTGAACTGTTAGTAGTTATAGCAATTATAGCAATACTTGCCGCCATTCTTTTCCCTGTGTTTGCACAGGCAAGAGAGAAAGCACGCGCAATTACTTGTGTTTCCAATGAACAGCAACTCGGTTTAGCGATGATGATGTACGTTCAGGATTATGACGAGAGGTTTCCCGATGGAGGAAGATCCAATCATCCGCAGGATTACTGGTTAAACAATTTCAATGCTACCTGGCCGAACGAGATTGTTCCATATGTAAAGACGATACAAGTGTACTACTGTCCCGATGACAGTGCAGCAGGAGGCCAGGCAGGATCATATCAGTGGAATGGAATTTCGGTGCCCTGGGAACAGTGGTTAGGTGCAAGTAACTTTATTTCGTATAGTGTGAACGGATATCAGGTAGGAGATGGATCTCCCGCACCTCCGTGGGCTCCAAACGCCGGACAGCTTGGTCCGATTGGTCAACCAAATACGAGTGATTCGTTTACAGAGAGTCAGGTAAGCAAACCAGCGGATACCATCCTGATTTGTGAAGTGCACAGTGCTGATACTCTGAAAGCCGACGGTATGCCAAACGCCAGCTGGTTTACCGCATTTCCGATAATGTGGCCAGATGGCTGGTGCGGAGGATCTAACTGTTCCGCACCCGATGGATTAAAGCCGTCTGTTGGAGATCCAGCTAACCCAACTTACGATCCTAACAATGCGAATGGAAATGTATCTGCAGATCACAATGGTATGTCCAATTTTGTCTTCTGTGATGGACATGTGAAAGCAATGCATCCATACGCAACCAATCCCAATCCAACAACTGAGCCCGAGAGCAATATGTGGGATGCTCTTCGACCATAGTACAAATTACCTGCTGTAAGACTGCTCTTTTTAGCAGCCTTACAGCAGGAAGGATGAACATGATGAATTTATTGAGAACAACACTCCTTGTTATAAGCACAGTAGTTATAATGGCATCGATGGCAGGATGTTCCAGTAACAATGGTGCATCAGGAGAACGGGGCAAAGCGCACTTTACACCAGGTCCAGGCATCCCCCCTGGTATGCTTGCCAAGGCAAATGCATATATGCGTGCAAAACAGCAGGGAACTGCCAAATAGTCTGCAGCTATTACGGCTCGTCCGCCATGGTTTTTAATAAGCAGCAGACTAGAGAAAAGTGCGAAAATACGTACCGTTGAGGTGGAGTTAATTGAAGAGATTCTTCAGCCTGTTAATTCTGTGCCTCTCTATTGCTAGTGCACATTCTTACAATCTTCCAGTAAAAAAGAAGGTGAACTACTCATGGAGAAATGTGGCAATAGGTGGAGGTGGGTATGTTACAGGAGTATACTGCCATCCTACAGAACGAAACCTTGTATATATTCGCACCGATGTAGGAGGTTTTTACAGATGGAGTGTAAGAACTTCACGCTGGATTCCGCTTGTAGATATGTTTAAATCCTCTCAATCTAATTACTATGGTGGAGAGGGTCTGGCATTAGATCCTAAAAATCCGAACATCGTTTACATCGCAGCTGGAAAATACACGGATTCCCCCATGCTAGGCTCTATCTTTAAATCTGAAAATCGAGGAAAAACCTGGATAAAGCTGCCAATCAACCTTCCGATGGGGGGTAATCAAGATCTACGATGGGGTGGAGAACGATTAGAAGTTTCACCATTTGACTCCAGTATTATTCTTTTTGGTTCAAGAACCGATGGAATATGGAGATCAGATGATGCTGGAAACCACTGGCGAAAAGTAAAGCACTTCTTTAAGAATCTTGGGAATAGTATTGGGGTTACCTCTATTGCCTTTGATCCTTATAACAGAGGGGTGGTATATGCGGCAGTATATACTGAAGGGGTATATCAATCCAGAGATAATGGACTGCACTGGAAACTAACAAATGGTTCACCCAGAAATGTGCAAAGATTATCTGTATCCGGATCTGGTGTACTATATGCAACGCATCTTACAGGTGTATCGGAGTATTCTAAAGGTAAGTGGAGAAAAATTACTCCTTCACAAAAAAGATCCACTTATTGTGGACTTGCAATCAATCCTCATAATCCAGACGAGATCCTCGTGTCAGCCTCTTCGGATCATCTTCAACTATATCTGTCTCTAGATGGTGGTATAAACTGGAAGAGAATACTGTTTTCAGTTAAAAGCTCCGCCCCCTGGTACTCATCCTCCATGAGGGAGATACAATATACATCATCCATTGCATTCGATCCTTGTGTAAAAGGTAGAGTCTGGCTTACAGACTGGTATGCAACGTATGTAACTAACAGTATTTCTGCTAATAAAGTTGTGTTCAGCAATCATGAGAAGGGGCATGAGGAGCTTGTAGAGTTCTCATTAGCCTCTCCTCCAGGCGGATTTCCTCTGCTTTCTGGTAATGCAGATGTAGACGGCTTTCTTAGTAAATCACTTACTTCCTTTCCAGATCAGGGTTTAGGCGCATACTATGGGGGAACTGGTCCAACCTACGGAGACACAGAACAGATTGCCTGGTGTGCACTGCATCCTAACAACATTGTTCGTGCAGGGTTAGATTCCTGGAACAGCACTGGAGGTTGCGCTGTCTCAAACAACTTTGGGCAAAGCTGGAAGGCAGTCCCTTCCTGGAACTCGGCAGTCATGCCTGGAAGGATTGCAATCTCGCCAACTGATCCATCCAATTTAGTTGTTGTTCCAATCGGCAATTCCAAATCACAGGTTACGCACAATGGAGGCATTACCTGGAAACCAGTTTCTGGACTTCCAGTGGGTATAGACACGGGAGTATGGTACTGGAACATACCTCTCTGTGCTGATGGAGCATTGCCTGGTGTTTTCTATGCTGTTTACAATCAGTCTCTGTACAAAAGTATTGATGGGGGATCACGCTTTAAAATCGTTTCAACGGATATTCCAGGGGGATTTAATGGGATAGAAAGTATTCCAGGCAGACCAGGAGATCTCTGGATCTATTGCGGAGTAGATGGACTGCTACATAGCACCGATGGAGGTCTGTCCTTCAAGAAGGTCATATCTGTTGGACAAGCAGAGCTATTTTCCTCAGGTAAGTCTGCCGCACGGAATTCCTATCCTGCTCTATACTTGTATGGAACTTTGAAGAACGGCAGGCAGGGTATCTTTCGCTCTCTCGATGCGGGTATAACATGGCAGGAGATCGACAATCCATTGCAGCCTGTGGGAGATGTTCCAAACTGTATGGCAGGAAGCTGGAATACTTTTGGAAGGGTGTTCATAGGGACAAATGGCAGAGGAATTTACTATGGCGAACCAAAGCGTTGAGTTGTAATCCGCTGAATTGCTTTGTCTGCACGATCTCTGGATTGACATTAACAAACATAAACACTGGAGATGCCTGATGCCAGATATGCTAGTATCCCTTCTGAACCTTCCACCGGTGAGCCCCATTCTCGATCAGCTATCTGAGAGTGGAATTGTTATAAGACGTGCAAATACATTTGAGAGTACTTCGATTAGAGAGTTTATTGAACTGCATTTTTCAAAGAGTTGGGCTGATGAAGTGATGCCATGTTTCTCCAGACAGCCTGTAACCTTGTACATTGCAATCCTGGAAGGTAAGATTGTTGGTTTTGCAGCTTTTGAAACAACTTGCAGGAACTTCTTTGGACCCACAGGGGTCGCAGAAATCCATAGGGCTAAGGGGATTGGCAAAGCACTACTCATTTCAGCACTAAATGGACTACGAGAAATGGGCTACGCTTATGGAATAATTGGGGGTGTGGGTCCAGAGGAGTTTTATCGCAAAACTGTAAATGCAGCTCTTATCCCGAATAGAACTCCAGGAATATATACCAACCTCCTTAAGGGATAGACAGTTTATAAAGTGTAAATTGTTATTTTAAAAACGGGTGCTGGCTTATCCAGGGCAGTTGTCACTAAATCGAATTGGAAATAATGAGTAATGTGATGCCACTTTCGAGATCCAATACTTCGTATGCCTTTCACACAGATGTATCTTAGAAACCTGATTCTTTGAAATTGTCGGTATTAATTTTTGGCTGCACTTAATCTTGGTTCATATCTACCCTGTTCAGGACCTAGAGAGTATAATGTTGAACGGATATCAGCATGAGTGGTCAACTGCGACCATCTCATTTGTTTACAGCGATTTATATTCGAATCCCCTGGAGAGTTGAATACTTAACTATGAGTGATGATAGACTTCAACAGAGCAGATACAATTTCCAAGAAATTGAGAAAAAATGGCAGCAGAGATGGAGCAAATCCAACCTGTTCCATGTTGAGATAGATCCTGCCAAGCCAAAATTCTACGGTCTGGTTATGTTTCCATATCCATCCGGGGCTGGATTAAGTGTGGGTCACTGTCGAAACTATATTCCTCTCGATGTTGTGTGCCGTTATAAAGCCATGCAGGGTTATAATGTTCTGCAGCCCATGGGGTGGGATGCTTTTGGTCAGCCTGCAGAAAATGAGGCAATTAAACGTGGGCGAAACCCTGCAGATATGGTGCCTGAATATGCTGCAAACTATCGAAGACAGCTTAATTTGACGGGAATAGCATATGATTGGGATCGGGAAATCAACTCTAGTGAAGCTGAATACTATCGCTGGACTCAATGGATTTTTCTGCAGCTCTATAAAACAGGCCTTGCGTACCGGGGAAGCGCTCCTGTTAACTGGTGCCCTTTCGACAAAACAGTGCTTGCCAATGAAGAAGTGGTGAATGGGCGATGCTGGCGATGTGATACTCCAGTGGAAAAACGAAATATTCCACAATGGTTTTTTCGTACTACAGCGCTGGCTGAACAGCTCCTTGAAGGGTTAACCAAAGTACAGTGGCCAGAAGGCGTGAAGTTACTACAAGCAAACTGGATTGGAAGAAGCGAAGGCGCAGAGGTTGAATTTCCGGTGGTGGACAATTCAGTATCAATTAAAGTATTCACTACCCGGCCAGACACACTGCCAGGAGCCACGTTTATGGTACTGGCGCCAGAGCATCCACTTTTAGATTCTATTACAACTGCTGATTGTGCAGATAGTGTTGCGTCATACAGAGATCGTGCTGTGCGTGTTTCCGAGATTGACAGACAATCGACGGAACGTGTGAAAACTGGAGTATTCACTGGTGCATATGCGGTTAATCCCGTGAATGGAGAACATATTCCGGTCTACATTGCTGATTATGTACTGATGGGATACGGAACTGGTGCTATTATGGCAGTACCAGCGCATGATCAGAGAGACTTCGAATTTGCTAAAAAGTACGATATTCCCATTAAGCTTGTTTATGTAGAACGCTCTGACCAGAAAGTTGAGGAGCTCATGGAGGCGCTTCCTTCTGGTGGTGTTATAACAGGGTTTGGTGAGTTTGATGGTCTACCCAACGATAAATCCACTATCCATAAAGTCATTAGATGGCTTGAAGAGCATAACGCAGGACATGGAGTTGTGAATTATCGGTTGAGGGACTGGTTAATATCCCGTCAGCGATATTGGGGTGCACCAATACCCATTATACATTGCGCTAAGTGTGGGCAGGTTCCAGTTCCAGATGACCAGCTGCCTGTTCGACTGCCTAAGGTAGAGAAGTACGAACCTACCGGCACCGGAGGATCACCACTTGCTGGAATACCAGAATTTGTGAATACAGTATGCCCCGAATGCGGTGAACCTGCAAGAAGAGAGACGGATACAATGGGCGGTTCGGCTTGTTCATCATGGTACTTCCTAAGATATGCTGACCCTCATAACAGCTCGGCTGCTTTTAGTGAAGAAGCCACCCGATACTGGCTTCCTGTAGACCTGTATTGTGGAGGTGCAGAACATGCTGTTGGGCATCTGCTGTATGCCAGGTTCTGGACAAAAGCTCTCTACAATGCTGGCATCATTGGTTTTGATGAGCCGTTTATGAAGTACAGGAATCAGGGAGAT
>JAJZFJ010000226.1 GCA_021805395.1 bacterium | reverse complement strand
TGCCAGCCTGAGCTGGACCTGGCATAAATGCATTGTATGCTGCATAACCACAAAGCAGTACTGCTAGAATACAGACTGTGATGATGACTGGAGTAGGGATTTTTTTCATTGGTTTCACCTTAAGGATGGGAAGATAGCAAGTTACCTTCCCAAAATTATTGCCTATCAGAGTTGCCTAACTAGTTACCCAAACTCCACATATATGCACTCTTGTCCATAATAGGACCACCCCAGGCATCTTTAACATTGCATCCTACTGTTAATCCTGTTACTGTGAAGGCTTTGGCATGACCATCTACAAAAGCTACGTTCACCATGCCATTGTGCCATGGCCATACACCGCCAAAAACAGCCCACGCTAATGGAGTTGTAGGATTCCATGCTCCGTACCAGTAATAACTCGGGTACTGTCCCTGAACTGGAAAACTGTCAGTTCCATCTGCATAGTAGCGACAAGGTAGGTCAACAGCATTGTTCCCGCCGCCATATGGTGCACCGCTAGGTGTTCTGTTCCATAAACAGTCAACACCCAGGATCATATTCGAGGGGGTATTCACACTTGCATCTGCGGAAGGAACTGGTAAGTAACCGTTAGGTCCTCCAACTACAATGGGGCAGAGATACTGCCAGTTATATCCAAAATCGTCTTTTTCAGCCAGGTTGAAATCTCTCTGATACTGATTTGTGGGGGGATTATTTACTTCGACTGTTTCTCTAAGTTCATCTGATACAGGATCATCAGGGCAGTCAAAAACCTGATAGTTTTTAATATATGGCTGAATTAGATTTGACCAGAAAGCATCGTCATTTGGTCCTCCGTTTGCCATATACGAGCCTGTCCTTTGTGTTAGTGGAAATACCTCATCATAATCCTGAATGTACATGGTGATAGCCAGTGCCTGCTGTTTGAAATTGCTAAGGCATACTGTTTTTCTTGCCTGCTCTCTCGCCTGGGCAAAAACAGGGAACAGTATTGCTGCAAGAATAGCAATGATGGCAATCACTACTAATAATTCAATGAGCGTGAACGCTTTTTTTGCGAACTTCTACTTTAGAAAAGTTGGACATAAATGGTACCCTCCAGATGCAGTGCATCTTTGAATGAAATAAATAGGTGACCAAAAACAAAAAAAGCCATGCTCCAGCATCAAATCATCTATATACAGACGATTGAGCTAGGCACGGCAACGTTGTCGTTGATAACCTCGTAAAGCTACATGCTTTACTGAAAATATTGTAGCACAGATATCTGACTGTGTCAAGCCAACTACCCCTTCGATACCGGATATGCTTTATAACTGATCCTCCCACCAGACTCGACACGCAGGATCTACGAGTATCCACATAACAACTTTAAAACATCGTCATATATCCTTCAAGCACTGCTGACTGTGTATCTCATAAAATCCTTTCTAAGATAGACGAACCTATATTTAGATGGACTATCTATGACACGATAGCATTTCAATCCCAGGATAGGCTTGATTAGATTAATTGATTGAAGCATTGGATGGCAATGGCATCTTGCAAAGTGTCATACCTGCACTTTATATCGTGCGACTTTAATGCAGCTTAACACGACATACCAAACTCACTTGTGTGCAAGCCTATACTGTGGAGGAAGTAGTGAGAGAAGATTCCCGTTAGGGGATCAAATCAAATCACTCTTCTTATCGGAGCAGTAGTTGCAGGTGCCGTATCGTGGCGATAGGGTGCAGAGATTGGAAAGTATGCTGGATGTTTTGTGATATATCACTGACATCAAAACTGTAACCGCCAATAGTCTAGTCGGCAAGTCGGCTGATCCCTATCAAATGCATGACTATCAAGTCACTCAGCAGCCGAGCAGTGATCGGTGTAAGCTGTAAAGGATAGTAGTTTACTATTCAAAATATCAACGATTCGCATATTTCAGTGAAGATGATTCTATCTGGAATAATAGCATATCTCTTACGTTGCGAGATTTACTCATTAAAACGAAGTAGATCAGAAATCTAACTTAGCTTTCCAATTCAAATTTCAAATTGGAATGCAAAAACAGCTAATTGCAAATTGAGTGGGAAGAAAGTAGCATTAGTTTAATAAATGTTCTTTGTAACTCAGTTATGGGAAAATTGTGTTTGTTTCGGAAGTAATAGTGCAAGAATATAGTTATTATGCGTACCGCTATACGACGAAATGGATCAAAAGTGAATTAATCAAGAAGGAAGAATATATTTCAATCCTTCCTCCTTGAACACATATTGTATTATTCTACTAGAACACACAACGTTAGGGCTTTTATTTTGTGCCTCCAGATGATCCTAAACCAGCTGCACCTGGCATTATACGTCCTCCTATTACTTTTCCTTGTGTAGGTTTGCCGCCAGGTGGCAAACTTCCCCTGATTTGTGTAGCTTTGTAATAGAATATTCCTGCTATGGCTACGATTATTACAATAATAACAATCCCAAGCACAGGATTAATCTGGTTTTTCACTAATCTATATTCCTTTAGTTGGTGGGATCCAAATATTCAAGTGTTGGATTAGTAGTATTAGCTGTTTGAGGGTCAACCTGCAGAAATTGGCCCATCTTCATTGCTTTTGCATGACCATCCATAAAATCCACATTAATCATGCCCTGACCATAATCTGTTGCTCTGGTTGCAACGGTACAGGTATCTTTCCCTCCTTGATGGCGAGGCTGAGGACCGAAATAGCTGTAATCGTAACCAACCCAACCACCGCACCAGCCGATACCTGTTTGCATACCATAAATTCCTTGCCAAGCGTCAAAGTTATTACTATCAAAGAGTAAAGCATATTGAGCTGGCGCATTTACACTTGCTAACGAAGAACTAGGAAATGATCCCTGTTGCCAACCGTAAGCCCCACCATTAGATATTCCAGCACCTGCCAAACCATTATATTGGACATTCGCAGGAACATAGTTTTGGATCCATGAGGATTGGCGTGTAAGAAAATACGGGAATCCTAATGATTGTGAAGTCGGAAGCATTCCGTATGACATCCAGTATTGAAAATTGTTGGGGCTGGGATCCGTATATGGAGAATCCGGGCAAATTACTACTGCATAGCTTTTAACATATGGTTGAAGTAAATCTTGCCATGTGTCAAAAAACGTTTTATTATCTGTAGATACATCCAAACACACAGATTCATCATAATCCTGTGTATACATCTGTTGTGCAATACCCAGTTGATCCATATTGCTGAGACAACTGATTTTTCTTGCCTCTTCGCGTGCCTGGGCAAATACTGGGAAGAGAATTGCTGCTAAAATGGCGATAATGGCAATCACAACCAGAAGCTCTATGAGTGTAAACCCTCGTTTCGACTTCTGAATAGCGGTAGGCTGAGACATAAATGGTACCCTCCGGATGATTAACATCCTAAATATAATAATAGAATAGGACCAAAAACAAAAAAGCCATGCTATCAGGTGGTAATTTCACTTTTTAGAGAAAATATTTACCATAGCACGGCAACGTTGTCGTTGGAAAGAAATAGTATTCTAATAATAAGATCG
>JAJZFJ010000064.1 GCA_021805395.1 bacterium | reverse complement strand
GGTCTCTACAAGCAAAGGAGCATTGATATCGGCACTCACAGAATATACATCGCCCTGCCACAAATTGCATAGATCTATTGCCTCTGAGATCATATTCTGCATTACCAGATTCCAGCCGCCGGTATCAGGATGCAGCCACAAGGGAGCCTGCTCAAACGGCCACGCCCATGTGCAGCGGGTATGCAAGATGGAGCCGATTTCTCCCTCCTGAACCAGTCTGGTCATTTGGGATACCCATGGATCAAACCTTCTGGGAAGAGCAGGAACCAGAGCTACGTTCCGGTGAACGGAGAGGGCTATGAGATCATCCATTGTAGCCAGGTCTGTAGCAAAAGGAAGTTCAACCAGTACGGGAATGTCTGATCTGAGCGCATCAGCAACCGCCTGTGATCTGTCGAGTAGAGGTGTAGTAATCAGGACACCATCCAGCGGTTGTGCGAGTAGATCGGAGATATCATCACATATTGCCGGTCGGTTCCTGAGCTCGCGTGCCCACGCTTTCGCTTCGTTTTTGTTGGGATCTGTTAAAGCAGTAACTTTTATATCAGGCAGGCTCATTAATGCAGAGTGGTATTTTGCATGAGACAGGCTGCAGCCTATTACTCCCAGTTTTATGGGATCCTGCGAGTTGATATTTTGTGAGCTATCCTCCATGATTAAACTTTCGATGTCTCCGTTTCAACACTATAGATGCCATCTGGCTGAAGCACAAGAGAGTAGTCTGAAAATAGCAGTGGCTCACAGTGGGACAGACATAGATATATCTGCAAAGCCACATTTCTGATTTCCACTTCTGCATGAGAGCTGGCTCTCATCTCAATAAAGTGCCTCCAGCTTCGTACATTGCCTGTCATCACTAAAGGAGCCTCTGTCTCATTAGGAAGTACAGATCGCGCTGCCTGCTGCACTTTCTTGCGAAGATCGGTTCTCTGCTCACCCCCCAATAGTTCGGTTCCCTCCTTCTGTAACTGCAGTAAACGTTCGGCAGTTGCCTCATAGTCTGCTGCAGACCTGTCGATCCGATCTAAAAACTGTGCGTGAAGGTCTGCATCACAGGCATACTCAGGTCTCTCCACAAAACGAAGTACTCTTCCAGATACATATCTTTGCGAAATCTGTGAAAATGCGGTGCCTGCCCGGTGTCGTACAATCTCATGGGTAACTGACCTGCTGATTCCATAGATGACAAAGGTGAATGTAGCATGCTCAAGCACACTCCCATGACCAGATGTTCTGATATTGTCAAAATATCTCGCAGCGTCTTTATTGTAACTACGTTTCTGACCGAACGAGGCATAGCAAAGCTGGCCGGCTGTCTTGCAAAGCTGTGCTCCATCATCCAGGATGTCAGGATCGTTCAGATAGTCTCCAAAGTTTAAACTATCCCCAAAACCTTCAAGAAACGAAGCCATTCCTGAAAGATTAGTCGCTGATCTCGCAATTAGGGCGACACCGGGTGAGGTGAGATATGGAGTTCCAGCATGAGTAAAGAAGACTTCAGAATCCACCGTGGGATATTCTTTGACACTTAAATTAAGCTTTTTGCCAAGTTCTGAAGTATATTGGGGACTGTTCAATGTAGCAACCTTTCCATAACAGTTTGGTGGACGACACCATTTAGCTCTCCTGTGCATGAATAGGATACCGCCTTTGCGTCAGCCAGTGTAGATAATCTGTTCCCCAATAGACGTGCAGACATTGCAGGTGTATCACATGCCAGTTCTATCTTCTGCGAATGCAGGTCGAGTTCCCACACTCCGTTCTTCATATGCAGGCTTAGAAGAAGCTCCGGTTTTTGATTGTGAGCTTTTGGCAAAAACCACACTTTCGTAGGTTGTGAGGAGGCAGTTCCCATGGTAATTACAGGTGCAGCGCCCGGGTTGGATAGTTCCCATTTTGCAGGAGCGCCTGCGGGAGCTGGAATAAGCTTCTGTCCTGTATTTGCTGCAATCGATACCATTTTAATAACGAGATTCCTGGATTTGCTCAGAGGTTTCCCATCCAGGGCAATTGCCATGAATGCTCCGTAAGGTGTTGGAGTTGAAAAACATAGATCTCCAATACGATATGTATGTTTGGGATCAAACTTGCCTGCCACCATAGCCAGTGCAGGTGATTGAACCACGAGAAGATCCCTATGGGTGTAGAGTGTAATCTGACCAGTATCACTATGCCATATACCGTTAGTGATATCATCCGGGCTTATCGGTGCTCCCCTATTCTCCAGAGTATAGAACAGATTTGCGAGCTGGGATTGTGCATCAGCGTCTGCTGGAACAACTGGCAAAGAAGATTTTCCTGAAGAAAATCCGCTGTTCACCCTTACGCTCCATGCTGCCTGAAGAAGAGCTGAAGAGGTATTTGGCCATTTGTAAAGATTTGAAGAGCTGTATATTTGTGTTATCGAATGAACAGCCGGCTGTATGTAATTATGCAGAAACGCCCATCCAGCGAGTGCATACATTCCCCACACTGTGGGATCACACTCTACAGCAAAATCGTTCAGGGAATCGGGTTTTGCACCGTTTAATGCAGTATTGGTCTGGTAACCAAATAGCAGAACCGCATCATAATCCTGTAGAGATGCGTAAGCAAGAACTTCTGGCACAGATGCTGCCCTGTACGGATCTGGCCATGTTGTATCCCACTCTCTAATCACCACAGGCTTATGCCTCCACTTAAGCCCAGCAGTATATGGAGCAAAACCTCCAAGGCCATCATCGTTCAAAATGTTATGGTCATCGTAGCATCGATCACCAGTTTGTGGGTCTACATCCAGTGACTGCCCATACCAGTTTTCAGCGGTAAAATCGCATGTATCAGCCACAGATGCAAGATCTGGAACTACTGTGCTGGATACCACACCTGTGATTGGTACTCTGAGGCCAATGGATCTGAGGTATTTGTGCATCTCTGTGAAGTACTGTTTCTGCACATGCACAAGGAACCTCACTCCATCAGAAAGACGTTGTGGAGAACGCAAAACATCTGTAACATTAGAAGGCATTGATGCCGAAGTAACCGAAAAATCCGGTAGTTGAACGCTGCTATTGGAGAGATGTTCATTATCTCCCAGCACAGAGACAGAACCCATATCACCCCATGCTTTTTTCAGAGATGCACGATTATGGTATTTCTGGATTAACCATTTGCACCATAGTGAATTAAGTTCACTATTATATGGCTCAATAAGCTGACTCAGTCGATCGCTGTATAGAAAAAATCCGTTTTCATTACATATTTCCACCAGTGCAAGATTCGGATCATTCACAAGTTTCTCGTGAGTGTACGGATTATAATGCAGGAGCAGTTCTTTTGCGTACACTTTTTGAAGTTCTATCAGTTTGGGATCGAAAAACGCGTATGGCCGGGCACCTCTCCTGAGGCTGTCTGCGTTGGGTACACCATCTCCCTGTTTGAATGTCCTCAGATCTAACAGATCCAGATAGTAGGCTATATGGTATTGATGGAGGGCAGCGATCCACTCATCGAGATAGTGAAGATAGACCGGGGCCAGATGCAGCGAATTGGGTGAGTTG
>JAJZFJ010000177.1 GCA_021805395.1 bacterium | reverse complement strand
TTCCGTCTTCCCAGTTCCCGTTCGCAAACAAAATGTGGCCAATTTCTGCAACATTCGAGGCTATGTTCGATAAGATCAATGCACCTGGCGGAGCAATGCAGTGGGTTCATCAGTCCATTAGCTTCCCTCGCATTGGTATAGGCCTCGTCAGTGGACTGGTTGTTTACAGTGTGTTTGCGCTCTTCAGGCTGCCAGTGCTGTTCTTCTATGGGTTTGTGGGAGGTGCCGGAGCCAATCCGCCTGATGTACTCATGACATTCATTGGCGCATGGTTTGGTAAAAAGTATATGGCTGCCAGATTTGGAGAGGATAACTGGCGAAAGTATACTCCAGTGCTTCTTGCTGGTTTTTCCTGCGGTACTGGATTGATTGCAATGGCGTCTATAGCATTAGCACTTATTGCAAAATCTGTGAACTATTTACCGTTCTAGCTGGTGAGGATATTTTGAAAGGTACCGAGATTAAAGAAATACCTCTGCTGGCGATTTCAGGCTCTATTGTCCTATCGATACTTGCCTGTTGCGTAGGTATCCTGCTCATAAGGCGCGCGAAAGAGCCTGTTCGGGTTTTCCAGATGGTTTTCGGGTTTTGTGGATTTTCCGTATTTGTCCTGCTGCTTGTCTCTGAACTGCTGAGAAATAGATATGGCAGTTTGATAATGGTGGTTGTACCAGGTTTAGGACTGCCTCCTATCCTTTTACTTGCTGCGGGTGCCATGCTTATGGTATGGACCAGAAGTGGGAAGCCGGTGTTAGGGAGGATAGTCCTAATATTGGTGGGAGTCGTATCGATGCTTTCAATACAGAATGCGCGGTCAAAAATTGAAATTGTCTTACAACTGGCAAAATCTATCAGTCCTGATAACAGTTCTGGGACCGATGTTGATTCTGCCCAGCACTCCTGCCCGGCAAACCTTAAAGCATTATGGACGGCATTTAATCTATATGCACAGGATTGGGATGCCCTTCCACTGGCTCCCAACTGGTGCAAAAACTCTGATCTTGTTTCTCGTGTCCCTCATAACTCTGAGCTACACTGCCCGGCTGTCTCAAATGGACATGATTCGAACTATGGGTATGCATATAATGACAAGCTTTCTGGTTTGAGTTTAGGCACAAAAACAGCACTTAGCCAGCTTCCTCACGCATCTACCACACCTCTACTGTACGATTCCTCCAATCTTTCAGAAAGTGCACACGATGCATTTACATCCCTCCCTGTACCAGGAAGGCATGATGGGAAGGATTATGTAGTCTATCTGGACGGTCATGTTGTTTCAGTCACACCTTCTGGTATGGTGAAAAAGTAATGAGCATCTCTTCATCTTTGGGAACCATACCCCGTCCCCGAAAGCAGATGGAATCGTCAGTTACGACCATACAGCAGAGTGATACCTTAATAGGTTGGCAGGGTATCCGTTTTACACTGCCGCCTGACTGGAATTTAACATCTTTTTCTCTTGAATCAGAGAGCGGATACTTACGTGTAGATTCCCCCGGAGATTCTGGGCTCTGTGCCCAGGTTAGATGGCAGACAGCAGGCAGGAACACACGAAAAATCCGCACTATGTACGATATCCTTGCGCCGCATGCCCGCAAACTATTTAGACGACCGGAGCCTGTGGTACCTCCTCCTGATCTGAAAGCGACACTGGAAAAAATCCTGAAAGCAAGCAAGAAAGAAGCCAGCAAAAGTAAGATGACATTTGAGAGTGTCATCAAATCTGAGCGGACAGAAGGGGTAGCAGGTGAACGTACAGCTGCTTCATTCAGCTTTGTGGGTGGGGGTAGAGGGCAGGGCAAGATCTGGCATTGCAAAGTTTGCAACAGAATAGTTGTGGCGCAAATTGTAGGAACACAAAAAGATAGCAGAGCCATCCAGGCAATTGCATCCCAGTTTTTAGGATCACTGTCATGTCACTCTTCCACAGAGTATGATCTCTGGGCATTATATGACCTGAATGTTGAGATTCCAAAAACGTTCAAGCTTAACTCTCAGAAGGTCATGTCAGGAAATCTGCAGCTTTCGTTCATGCATGGTGGCGAGATGATTAGAGTTGAGCGCTGGGGGCTTGCCACAATGGTTTTGAAGAAGTTTACCATTGAAGAGTGGTTAAGAGCCAATGCATATATCAATGCTGGCAAAGCTCTGGTGCAGGAGAGTGCCTGTAATGAAAAGCATGCTGGCGTAGAGAGTCAGTTAAAAGTGAAACTGTTCGATAAAATCAAGCTGTTTAAACTCGCCAGAGGATTTGCACTGCCAATGGCATCGCACTATGCGGGATGTATGTGGTTATGTCCGGAGGAGCAAAAACTCTTTATGGTGGAGGTATTAACCAGAAAGAAAAATCCTGAACTCATGCATAAGGTTGCATCCAGTTGTAACTGTCATTCGGGATCAAGTTTATGACATCTATTCCTCTAACACAACGGCTCAGAATCTCTGCTGGCAGATACATACCTTTCCTGAAGCAGACACCATCTCTTGAAGACAGGAAAAGGTTGATGCTTCTGCGACCAGTGCATAACAGTTTAATTACAGTGGAAGAGAAGGAAGATGGGGAAATTATCCTGCACATCCCTATGAAGGAGAAGGTGGGATTTTTAACGAAACTTCTGGCGAAATGTGTACAACTTCCCACTGAAAAACGGGTTGAGCTGGACGAGGTTGGTTCATTCGTGTGGAAACTCTGCGATGGAAGCAACACGCTGGAATCTGTTGTTCAGAAGGTTGGACGAGAGTACAAGATGAACAGAAGAGAGGCAGAGGTATCCACGACAACCTTTATGGAAATGCTCATCCAGCGCAATTTTATTGCTTTTTATAAAAAGACCCGCAAGGGTGGATAGGGGAGACCATTGACTGCTACTGATTCGTCACATGCTCCAAAACATCAGATTCAGCTTCCGTTAAGCAAGGCATGGGAAATAAGTCTGAAATCGATTAAAATCCGATTTTTGCGTTCTCTCATTACCGCATCAGGTATTCTACTGGGAATAGCTTTCTTCAGTTTTGTACGAGCAGTTAATCTTATTCCTTTACATGAAACAGGAAGCGCGGTTGTTGCAGAACAGAGCAGGCATAACTTCCTGGCGGTAATGGCACTGCTGGTCTGCTTTGTGGGCATCATGAACAGTATGCTGATGTCGGTTACAGAGCGTTTTAAAGAGATTGGTACAATGAAATGCCTGGGTGCTCTTGATAAATTCATTGTAACACTCTTCTTCATTGAAGCAGGATTGATGGGCTTTTTTGGATCGGTTTTGGGATGGTTGATGGGCTGGCTGATAGTAGTAATAACCCAACTCCTGAGTGGAGGAGCAAAAGAGTTAAACGGAATGTTTTACAAGGGATCTTTACTGCAGGCTGGTGAATCCATTGTTATTGGTTTGGCAATGACTCTTGTTGCCTCCATACCAACTGCAGTGAGAGCTGCACAGATGCCTCCCGCCATGGCATTACGTTCTGAAGTCTAAGATGGACAGGCTGAATTTAGCCCTGTGTAAAGAGAGGGGAACATGAGCGCCAACGAATATGTGGTGCGTACTAAAGGTCTGATGAAAGAGTTCAAACTGGGAGATGAGGTGGTCAAAGCTCTGAATGGAGTAGACCTCGACATCAAGCGTGGTGAGTATCTTTCAATCATGGGACCTTCTGGATCTGGAAAGTCAACACTTTTCAATGCCATAGGTGGACTAGATAGACCCGACTCTGGCTCTGTCTTTATCAATGACACAGATATGGCTCAGTTAGATCCTCGAGAACTGGCATATCTTAGATGCCATACAATAGGGTATATTTTTCAAACATTCAACCTGCTTCCGTCCATGACTGCTTTAGAGAATGTGACTTTGCCAACCGTGTTTGCGGGCATGACAACCGATGATGGTATAGAGCGGGGAATTCAGGTGCTTACAATGGTTGGTCTACAGCACAGGCTGCACCATCGTCCTACCCAGCTATCGGGAGGGCAGCAGCAACGTGTGGCAATTGCACGTGCCCTGGCAAATAATCCCTCTATTGTTCTTGCCGACGAACCAACAGGTAACCTGGATCTCAAAACAGGTGAAGAGATTATAGCACTGCTGAGAGAGCTGAATAAAAAAGAAGGTGTCACAATTATTTCAGCTACACATGATTATAAGATGGTAGATGTGTCTGACAGAGTGGTATGGATCCGTGATGGAAAGATTGCCAAAATTGAGGAAAGAGCCGATATTACATTAAGCGTAGGTGGCATGCAGGGAACTGAAGAGGAGTAGCAGTTGTCCAGAGTAATCGGGATTGGACTTGGAGCGGGAGTGGCGATGGGAACCGCCTGTATAATTCACATGCGCAGGGGGATAGCACTGCCTCCTGTGCCGCCGGCTAACCTCCTGACAGACATGAGAACCCAGCGTAATGAAGATCTGCCAGACATCATTCTGGTCGCCGAAAATTACGAGGCTGTTGCAGACCTTGCCAGCTCCATTACCTGGGCAAATGTAGTAGGAATTGTTGCAGAAACACTGGGGAATGCTCATCCACCTTTTGAACTGCCTTCGGTTGTGAATATCCCATCTGTTCAGGACATAGTGACTGATGGAATGATGACAGTTGTGGATGGGGACCGTGGAGTTGTTGTAGCAGATCCAGATGGCTTTGCCCTGGCACAGTATCAGGCTGAATTGAACAGTCTTGCTCCACGCACTCGTCATTTCCTCGATGATGTTCATATGCCTGCCTATACAATGGATGGCAGGACAATATTAACCCTTGCAAATGTAACGAATTCTGAGGATGCGGAACTGGCTATTAGTAATGGAGCTGATATCATCAGCATCAGTACACAGAGCAATATTGCTCTCCAGGACGAGAACGAACTGATTCAGCATGATGAGTTGCTGAAAATCCTGGACGCAGGAGCTGGGAAACCAATCCTGCTTCTTGATAACTATCTACTTCCCGCATCGGTACTAATTGAAGCCTCCTCTAAAACTGATCTGATTCTGGGTGTAGTGCCACAAATGCACCTCGAAGGATGGGGCATTAGAGAGTTGATGGAGGAGCTGGTGAGTGCTGAAACCGATGTGCTGAATGACGGCAGGTTAGGTACGATGCCACGTCTAGCTGCAATATTCAATGAAGATGAGCTAGAAGAATGTCTGGAACAAAACAGGCTTGATTATGTAATGCAGGGACTGGTAGATCGGGATATCTGCAGGGTAGTAGTGAAAGGTATCACACCGCGATTGCTGGAATCCACTGCCGCCGCTGCAAACAGCGCGGGGTTACCATTAATCATTCTTACTGACAATGCTCAAGAATTAACAGTTGAGGATATCTGTGGCTCGGGTGCGTTTGGGTTCAGTGTTGATCCTTCGTCTATTCAGGAGACCAAAGATAAAATCCGTTCACTCAGCTACTCGGAATGTTTAGAGATGCTAATTAAAAGATTGGAAGATGAACAGAATGTCTCCAGTTGATATTGCAGTGCTGTTACCCAATGGCATGAAACCAGATGAGCTGCAGAAGTTCGAGGAAATCATTACATCTTTACTCAAATCGCAGGATAAAGCAGATCTGGTAAAGATTAGATATGTCGAGAAAGGCAAAGATGAGGACGCGTTACATTCTGCCGAAGTTGTAGTGTGTGGGTCATTCTCTCCCGAGCTACTCAAGAAATGTGAATGCCTCAAATGGATTGCATTCTGGAGTGCTGGTCTGGATAACAAAATCTTTCCTGAACTGATTGATAATAAAATTATAGTAACATCTGCAAATGGAGTACATGGACCAAATATTGCAGATCATGTACTGATGTGGATGCTTATGTTTACACGCCGTATGGATCTGTATCTACCAGCTCAGCTTAGAAGCGAGTGGCATAGAAACTCTGGCGAAGAAGAGCCTTCCGAACTGGCTGATAAAACGTTGGGAATTGTGGGGTATGGCAACATTGGAGAGGCACTATGTGCAAGAGCAAAAGCCTGTGGGATGCGAGTCGTTGCCACGAAGCGAGATCCATCCTCATTACGGGGAGATGTACAGCCAGACAAAATTCTCTCCCAGCAGGGTTTATCAGAGCTGCTTGCAGAGTCACACCATGTATGTATCGCTGTTCCGCATACACCCGAAACGCATCATCTTATCAATAAGGACAGATTTGCCGAGATGCGGAAGGATGCATATCTCTACAACATAGGCAGGGGCAAAGTGGTTGATGAGGAAGCCCTTATTGTTGCGCTGCAGTCTGGTCAGATTGCCGGAGCAGGATTAGATGTTTTTGAAATTGAGCCACTTCCATCGGCAAGTCCGCTATGGAAGATGCCAAATGTATTTATTACCCCGCATTGCTCAGGTGCCACGCCTCGCTATTTTGAGAGATTTGCCCATATACTTCTGGATAATATTGATAGATATTTAAATGGCAAGACTTTGAAAAACCAGTTTGATAAAGTTCGTGGATACTGATCTGTAAGGTTAATGACAAGGAGTAAGAAAGCAAATTGTTCCTGTTTAATGGAGATGTTCGGGTGTGCGGATATGACAGAGCTGGTGAGGCATTGAAACGAATGCAGCTGATTGTTCCCCGTAAGATACTTCAAACTATTATTTGTTGTGCAGCCATTTTTAGCATATTTCATATTCAGCCATGTGTTGCATCTTCTGACACTTCCTGGAACTGGATCTGGGCTCCCGATGGCTCTAAACCTCCAGAAACACTCTACTTCCGACAGGATTTTCAGCTCAAGAAAATCCCCGTTTCAACTGAACTATACATAACTGCTGATGATGGATATGCGGCATACCTTAATCAGGCAAATCAACCTTTTGCATCTGGAAATGACTGGACTACTGTCCATGCATTCAGAATTAAAGATGGGCTTAAGCTCGGAAGAAACGTGCTCTGTATTGAGTGTAAAAATGTAAGTCATTCTGGCGGCTTGCTGTTCAAGCTCATCATGAAATTTTCCAAAGGCACAGTAATTACAATCGTATCCAGCGATCATACCCTTGTGAACAGGAATCCTCCCATAGCATGGACGAAAATCGCCCTCCCAGACGGTGAGTGGCCTCATGCAGTTGTAGTTGCACCCGTGAACGGTGGAGCATGGGGAAAGCTGCATGGTGCACTGGAGAAAGATTATGGGCAGGTTATTCGAATTTGGAATATAAACAGAGATGTTCCAGCAGGTACAAATCCTTATTCGGTGATACCGCAACAGGGTGACAGAATGTTTATGTCTTCGACTATTGCGCCACCTTCAGATCTTAGAATATTGAAATGTGAAGGCTTCTCTCTCATTCAGTCAGACTGTGATCATCTCAGCAGTGAAGAAACAGCACCCGGAGTATGGAACTGGAAGCAAGCAGAAGCAGAACGAAGTCTGGTAACTGGTTTCGGGCTTGACTGGGATTATGCTGAACAGGAGACCTTCCCTCCACCATGGTATAAGAAAATACATAACTTCACTCCTGTTCAGGAGCTTGGAGATAACGCCACCATTGAGGCATTCTCACCCTGGTCGAGGAGTTGGCCTGAATATATTAAAAAGGGCTATGAAGCGCTGGGCAATGAGTTCGGAACCCAGTCAACATCGGGTGCAACGTCTTCTAACAGATTATCTGCTCTAGTTGTAGGCGTTTATGGTGAGTATGGCGATGTTGGTTATATGACCGGCCTGCGAATTCAGAATCCTGTACAGAAGGCAAACTGGCTGGCGAGATTTGGAAACCTGAACGATACGGAAGGTTTCTGGTGTGCAGATCCTCTCGCTGTCAGCAATTTTCAAACATCTATGCTGGCAAAATACCATACATTGGAAGCTTTAAACAATGCATGGAATACTGCATACACTTCAATAGATCAAATAGCTTACCCCCAGGATCCTAATGAAGTACCTTCAGCTGAGAATGTCCAGCACTACCTTGACTTCATTCAGTGGTACCGGCACAGCATGGGTCATGCAATGGAACTGAACCTTCAGCAGGCGCAGGCAAACTGTCCCGACACACCGCTGATTGTGACGGCAGGCTTTCCAAATGAGGATCTCAGAGGAGGCAATGATAACAGCCTGATACCAAAGATTGCTGCAAGCTATCATGCCGAGGTGAGAGCTGAGCAGGGTGGACTAGAGCCATTCGCTGAGAATGCAGCTACCATGTTTGGCAGAATTGGAAGCGCATGTCGATTTTATGGAGTTCCATTGTGGGCTGGATTTTCAGGCGACACCACTGCAAATCGAACAGTTTCGAGAATTTACGAGGCTGTCTCTCAAGGTGCTATTGGTTACTTCGATACATCTGAAAATGCTGTAAAGAGCTATAATCGTGACATATACTACAAATATAACAGATTTCTCACTGTAGACAAACCTGTTGTGGATTTTGCAGTTTTCTATCCTGAAGAGGAGCAGGAGTTGCATCCAGATCAGGGATACAACACATTTTTCGCCAGAGAGTGTGCCCGATTAAGAGATAAAACGGACTTCGACATAGTGGATGACCGCATGGTAGATGACGGATGCCTGAGTCATTACCGCATCCTAGCACTATGGCAGGGCACAGTCTGTTCTCCCAAAACCCTGATGGCAATTAAGGAGTGGGTCAATAACGGTGGAGTTCTGGTAGCTTACGACTTTGGGAAAGTGACCACATTCAGTGGAGATATCAGCTGGTTCCATGACATGTACGGTTATGTTCAGGGTCTGGATCCAGCAACACTTACGGACAGCTACTATGGTAAAGATCCGGAGGCATACAGGCTTTCTCCATCCCGCAGCGAAAATGCAGACTTCTTTAGTGGTGAATGGTTAGGCTCCTCCTCTACAATTCCTGATGCCAGATGGACTGGATCCAAGGCAACTGTCCTGCTGCCCATGATCCCAGGCAGGCAGTATGTGCTGACTATTCACGCCACGCTTCCACCAGATGCTGTTGGCTTAAAGCATACGCTCCTTCTTAATGGCGTCCCTTTAGGAAATCTCAATGCGGCAGGGGATGTGCGTTACCGCTTTGTTGTTCCACAGTCGGCTATGGATCAGCTTACCGGGGACGGACCTCAACTCTACATTTTGACTATAGACTCGCAGACCTTTACGCCTGCACCTGGCTCTTCTGACAGTTCCGTAGGAAATCAGTTAGGAATAGCAATCACATCCATAGGAATTCACGAAGCCAACATGCGAGCCTCCACCGAGGCACCCCAGGGTATAGTTCAGCAGCACCTCGATCTCTCAAGGCTCCTATCCAGTTCATCAAGTCAGAGCTGGGCAAGACGGTACGGCAAAGGACTCACTGTCTATTTTCCTGCCACGAGAGTACTAATCAGAGGATATATTGCAGTGCTGAACGAGCTGGTGTACCACTTGAGTTCTCTGGATCCCGACAGGAAGGATGCTCTGCCAATTGATGGGCTGTCAGATGGTGTGTATGCCACTCTCTTTCCAGACAAGATTTTGTACTATAACTCCACAGCTAACCCGGTATCCAGAGTAATTAAGATCTCTAAGGACCAGTTTGCACAATGGAGTGGAATCGTAGACACTCCATTGCAGAATGAATGGAATATCACACTGCCACCTCACAGTATTCGAGGGATCTATTTTACGGATACTCCTCAGGAACTACTTTATGAATGTGAGGGATTCACAGATATTGGCAAGTGGAAAGTTGAAAACTCTCCAGACTGCAGTCCGGGTGTAGGGCCATCGAGTGTGTGGATTGGCGGAGGTGGAACCATATCCACGCATGTGAATGTGGAGGTACCTGGCAGTTACAACATTTTTGTACGGTGTCTGCATGGAACGCATCTGCAGACGGTATCAGTCGCGATAGATAATCAGTTGGTTATTGGTCCTAATAGTGTAGAGGGAGATGTGATTGATGCCGGGTCTATGGTATTAGGAGCAGGAACCCATTCCATTAGTCTAACCACACCCGATGGCACAGCTGTGAGAGCAGATTTTGTGCTGCTCTCAAATAATCAGAATGCAAAAGGCTACAGATTCGCACTGCAGTCTGTTCCTCTATCTACTCAAAATTAGACAGGTCATTTAGCTGGTTGTGCATTCCAGCTGCTGGCAGGAGGAATGAGAGGCTGATCCTCCAGACTAACAAGGTGTTCATACTGCCTGATGCGTTTTGTATCTGATGAATCCATCAGTTTCTTTGCAAGAACCACACTGTTGTATAGTCTGAGAAATCGGAGCCGGAGAGCACTTTTTCTCTCCTCCTCATTTCCTAATTCCGAAACTTTGGCATCTGCCTGATATGCAGACATGAGTTCATTCCATGGTGCTTTTCTCTTTTGCCGATTGATCCACTCAATCACAGATTTTTCTGTATTTGGAGAGTGCATGAGGTCATCAAAACTCCTCAGATTAGGGAACCTCTTCATCACCTGATTTCTGCACTTTGTGAGATCAGATAAAAAGTTCATCCACTGTTTTGAATCGTTGTCTTCATTTAAACCTGGTGGGTGATTTAACATTTGTTTATACTCTATCTCAGCGCAGTTCTCACCACTAATGTGTAAAAGTTTAGCCATTCCGGTAAGTGCTGCTTTCTGTGCCGGATCGGCTTCCGATACAACCTGTGCAAACGGAATTGTAAAATCGGGTTGACCATGCTGCTCATAACGTCTCAGAAACACATCAGAAGTGCACATTGGTACGTCTATGGAAGTGTCATGAATAAGGGAATAGCAGTATGCCTCATTCATTCCCACCTTACCATCATGATTATAATCTGCACCGGTAACTTTTTTCCCAAACCTGTCTCTGCCTGAGAGCGCAGCAAAAAAGTAGGAGGTGAAATCATGATAATCCGACTCATTCACATCCGTGGTGCAGCCAGCTGCAGGCAGGGTGGGGATAGCTGCAAAGTAACCACACAAGTTTGTTTCTGTATACTTTCCATTTGGCAGCCCTCCCTTGAAGAGCAGGTTACCAAAGGAACCAGAGAAGCATTGGACCATGATTAGTGTAGTTTCAACATTAGACGGAATCTGTGTGAGGTAGTGTGATAACTGCTGAACTGAAAGCCCGTTATGTGCTCCCCAGAGGTCATAATAGTTGTTGTTATAATCTGCACCATCTGGGCTTCCATGCCCGGTGAAGTAAAGTAGTAGTGGGCTGGTTTCAGTACCAGACTGATATGATTTAGCGGTAGTATCGAACCACTTACGGATACTGGAATGTTTGGAGGGACCATCCAGAGGACCTCCAAGCTGGGGGTATTTCATCTTGATTTGATCTGGTCCGGCAGGATTTTCAAATACTATCAAATTTAGCAGCGGAGAAGGAGTGGATTTTTTTAGATCCTGCGTCTCTTCTTTAACTGTGGCGTGATTGAGATTGCCATCTGCAAAGAAAGTGGTGATTTGAGAGTTTGGAGGGAGGATGTGATTGAGATATCGCACATTGCTTTCTATTGCAATTTGATTATACTCTGGTGTTGGCCCCCCTCCCACCATAAGCACATCAAGAGGTGAACTGGTTGAAGGTGCCTGCTTTGCAAAGGCTGTGGATAATGCTAATGCGAGCATTGCACAGGATGTCTGGTATACGAATTTCATGATTTACCTCGGTCACTAATCTGAACTATTGATGTTACAAAGACGAATCTGAGTAGTAACCGTTCTGCATTTCCTTCGCATTTCATCCACAAAGACATTGTAGAAATGTCTTTGCTGCAGTTATATGACAAATTACATACTAAGAGTTTATCCTGTGTTCCTAAGACCAGAAGATATCCCGTTTATTGTAGACCCCAGTGAATAGTTAAGTTCCTCACTGCCTTGACCTAATCTCTTTCTGCGAAGCAGTTCTCCCTGTATAACACTCATAGGATCGATGTATGGGTTTCTTAGTTTTATGGAGTTCGTGAGAGTGTGATTGTTTTCCAGAAGATATTTCTGACCAGTAATTAACAGCAACATCTCTTTGGTTCTTAACAACTCATCTGCAAGAAGTGTATACACACTCTCTCTCACCTTATCATCCGACACAAGAGCGGCATATCGATGCGCGATTCGTAAATCTGCTTTGGCAAGCGCCGTTTCAACATTGCGAATTAGGTCTTCAAAGAGCGGGAACTGGAGCAGCATTGTTTGAAACAGTTCCAGAGCGGCTTTTCCATTTGAATTATAGAACTCCTGAAGCGCATATCCTACTCCAAAATAAGCGGGAGTAACATGTCTGCTTTGCATCCAGCCAAATACCCATGGGATAGCACGCAGATCTTCGAGGTTAGTTCTTGCACTGCGTCTGGAGGGACGGGAGCCGATCCTTGCGTTTTCAAGTTCCCCTACAGGTGTTGCCTGTTCAAAATATGTTAAGACGTCAGGATTATCCACGATATTTTCACGGTAATAGTTAAAGGCAAGCTGTGAGAGAGTGTCCATGGTGGATTCCCACTCCTGATGAATAGCAGCACCCCATCCTCCCTTTCGTGTGAGAGCTTCTAAGCCTGCCGCAACCATAAGTTCCAGGTTCCTTCCGGCTACCAGTGAGTCTGCATATTTCCAGTTCAGGACTTCGCCCTGCTCGGTGATTCGTAACTCCCCCTCAAATCCACCAGGAGGCTGTGCAGTTATGGCTCTATGAGTTGGTCCACCACCTCTTCCCACGGTACCGCCTCTGCCATGAAACAGACGCAGTTTAACATCGCACTCTCTTGCAGCTACATGGAGATCTCGATGTGCCTTAAAAATCTCCCAGGTAGATGTTAGCATCCCTCCATCCTTGTTGGAGTCTGAATATCCAAGCATCACTTCCTGTTTTCGTCCCCAGGAGTTCAACAGAGGTGCGAAATCGGGGTCTTGCCAAAGTTCCCTGCAAATTTTGGGACAGTTCCTTAAATCTGCGATTGATTCGAAGAGAGGTACAGGCATAATTCCGGGATCATTTGGTGTTGCTGATACCTGTATAGAGCAGCTTTGCATCAGCCAGATGAGTGAAAGTACATCCTGTCTGCTTTGAGCTCCACTGATTACATACTGGGTAATCGATTCAGGAGGGTAATTTCGCTTTAAGTCTGCAATGGTTCTTAGTGTTTCCAATAGTCTTGCTGTCTCATCCGAAGGAGGAGATGGCAGCGATGGTGATGGAAGGGTTGTTGCGTTACCATTTGTAAGCTCCGCGATAGCCTTGGCATGCACTCTGGCATGCTGTCTGATGTCCAGGGTATGTAGATGGAACCCAAACGTCTGCACCTGACGGATCAGTGGGGCAATATGAAAATCTGACAGTCGTTTTCCATTAAACGCATTCAGACTATCTGAAGCTAACTGCAGATCATCAGCGAACTCTTTTGCCGACATGTAGCAGCCATTGTTATCAGCATTAAGGGTGGCAACAAGCTTTTGGCGAACATGGCTAAAGAAGTGTCTGTATAACTCGTCCTGAGATCTGGTTCTTACAAGATGCTCGGGCAGACGGCTGGAATCTGCATACTCTTCGTATTTTGCCCTGAATTCTTCTGAGATACCGGTGCGTTGCAGAGAGGTGCTAATCTGTTCTATGAGAGCTTCCAACTGAATAATGTAATGCGCAATCACAGTCTGCCGAGCCATCTGAAGTGCTTCTCTTGTACTTTCTGGTGTTACATTCGGATTACCATCTCTGTCTCCACCAATCCAGGATCCAAACTTCACAACCTGGGGAAGCTGAGAAGGTTCTACCTCATAATCGTATACTGCACGGAATGAGTTAGCGATTGTGCGATAGAGCTGCGGAATGGTTGCGATGAGTGCATGGGGATAGTAATCAAGTCCCATTCTGATTTCATCGCGGACTATAGGCGCTCTGCGTCTTACCTCGTCCGTCTGCCACAGCTCTGTAACAGCGGCTGTGATTGCCTCCTCTCTCTCAGAGGCCTCCTGATCAGTAAGAGGAAACCAGTCAATTTGCTCAATCTGATGCGCAATCTGACGTCGTTTATACAGTACGGTACGTCGTGCGACTTCGGTAGGATGTGCGGTGAAGGTTGGTATCACCATCACTTTGCTCAGCCATTGCAGAGCATCTTCTGGTGTCATTCCAGATCTCTTGAGACGCTCAAGCGTTCCATCCATGGAGCCTGGTGGGGCGGATTTAGAGGAAATTACCCGAGCTGCCCTCAGGCGTCTTTTACGATGATTGGTTTCTGCTAGATTCGTAAGTTCAAAATATGTGGAAAATGCTTTGGTGATTCGGTAGGTCTCATCAACGGATAGCTGAGCAACAAACTTTTCAATTTCAAGAAGAGCTTCTTCATCAGCGGCGTCCGTGTCATCCAGAGACTCTCTGTACTGTGTCGCCAATTTTCTTAGCTCTTCTACCTGATTATAGAGTGCTTCACCTTCCTGTTCCTGAAGAACCATACCCAGAATTC
>JAJZFJ010000189.1 GCA_021805395.1 bacterium | reverse complement strand
AATAAAGTAAAATCAGATTACGCCAAAATATCAAAAATTCCCACTCCACAGATATATAAAAATGTAGTATTGCCTTCGGTTGCACGACCGTATCCTACTTTCCAGCCAAAAATGAATCCGCCCGCACGACATCTGTATGTTGCTGATGTGTCCAAGCTGTCTCCATCTCAAAAAATTCTCTTACTTACCCTTCAGGGGCTGGTAAACAGATCGAAGCCTAGAATCTATTTCATTTTTGATAAGTACGATACCTTCTGGCTGAAACAGATGCAAAAACGAGGTCAAACCGGCTCAGACATTCTTGTGAAAAAACCGATGAGTTTGGTGAATACATTTCGTTCTGCATTCAAAGGAGCGGTAATTCCTGACCCAAAAATATATGATAGTCCTGATGTTGCAGTTGATGCGGCGGCTGCATATAACCTTTTGGTAGCAACTCCAAAACTTGCATCTTCGCTGCATCTCCCGGTAAAGATGGATCTTCGTGGCAAGTTCCATAACGATGCAGATGCCTTCAGATATATCCGCAAAAAGTTAATGCCGCACCTCAATACTTATCTTTCCCTGTGTTTGGACCCTGCCATCCTTGATACGGGAGCAATCGATCAGATTGTGGCTGCTAAAGGGATTACATGGTGGGTGACTGGAAGTGCAGCAGAAAGCTTTCCTGGGGCCGATATGGCTGCAGAACTTCAGCAGGCAAAGAAGATGCTGGCCGCTATGCCGCTGGACTCTGTTGTTCACGGGTTTTATTGGCGTGGTAATGGAATTGGGCTGGATGAAGGACCCGGAGTATCTCTCGCTAGCCAGTTTGGCAAGATTACTACCGTAAGTGACTATGTGACAAACTTTTCTGTGCTAAGTGGAGTTCAACTAAAAAGCATAAAGCAGAAATATCATCCTGTGCCACCTAAATACGATCCTTCGAAAGTCTATCTCGCCATCACCTTTTCTGATGGTGATAATCTGTGTACCTGGCGGGGATACTTCCTGAACTATTTCCGAAATCCTCTTCATGGAACTATACCTATTGGATGGGGAATGGGACCTTCACTCATCGATTGTGCTCCAACAGAGGTGCAATGGTATTATGATCATGCCACTCCTGATGATGAGTTTATTTCTGATGTATCAGGTGTTGGATATATCTATCCACCTGACTGGGCGACAGCACTAAAACACAAGAATCAGGCTTTTCGTTCGTTTTATAACTGGACGGACCTTTACATGCACAGAATGGATATGAAAACTCTTCGATTGATGGGTGTGGATGCACCTAGCATTGCGAAGGTGGCTTCAGTCATGCCAGATGTTTCGTTTTTAATGCCCGACTATGGATACCAGGGAGAAACAAGTTATAAACAGCTTACCTATACACTGCCATCTGGCCAGGAGATATTTAGGGCAGGAACCGGTGGAGGATCAGGCCAGCAGCTTGCTAATGATGTGAGGGCGCGTGTTGGAGATATAAGACCAGCATTTCTTAATGTATTCGTGATGAACTGGAGTACTTCGCTAAGTGATCTGAGAGATATGCTGAAGATTCTTGGACCCAACTATGTTGCTGTAACTCCTTCACAGTTAGCTGAACTCTATAGAGAGTCCAGAACTCCTAAGGGTGTCTATAATGCCTCTGACACTGGAACAAAAGTGGTTTCAGATCCATAAAGAATACTATCCTGTTTGAGAAAGGATATGTATGGTGAATCTAACTGATGACGTGGCCCCAATTTCGCCAGAAGCTCCAAATAATGTGGATCTTCTAGCGACACTTCAACATAACTGGTCACTTGAGATGGATGGAGTGGAGATGTACTCCACACTTTCCGTTCGCGAAAAAATTCCTGAGCGACGTACTATTTTCGCAAAACTAAGCCAGATAGAACAGAAGCACGCAGATTGGTGGGCCAAGCGTATAACAGAACTCGGAGGTAAAGTTCCAGACAATCACTCAGGAAAAGGGCATGCTATCAAGGATGTAGCCAAAAGTGGTGGGATGCAGGCTGTAATACTAAGTATTGAGGAAGAAGAGAGACGAGACGTTTCAGCATATCTCCACCAACTAAATGAAATAAAGGATGAGAAAACAGTAGAAATCCTTAGAAATGTGATACTGGATGAGTTCATTCACGCACATGCTTTACGGAGATTGTACAAAGAATCATCTTCTGGTACTGCCTTAAGCTATCTTTTAAAAAGTCAGAAAAATGGAACAGGAAGCTGGATAGGTGATGCTGTGTATGGTGTCAATGACGGCTTGGGGTCTATTTTTGGCATAGTCAGTGGTGTATCAGGAGCTACGTTGGGCGAAAGCCATTATGTACTTTTGGCAGGATTAGCAGGACTGTTTGCGAGTGCCTTATCAATGGGTGCCGGCGCATATCTGGCATCTAAGAGTGAACGGGAAATTTATGAGGCTGAGTTACAAAATGAAAAGCTGACGTTCGACTCTCATCGTGAGGAGGCACTGGAGGAGATGTCAGTTTATTATCGGTTGAAAGGAGTTCCGGAAGAGGATGCCGTACGAATTGCACAGAATCTCGCAAATGACCCGAAGCAGTTTCTCAAAACAGTTGCGCTGGAGAAGATGAACCTTTCGGAAGAGGCCCTGTCGAACCCTGTTCGATCTGCTATCTCCGGATCTGTCTCTACGGCTATCGGAGCATTCATTCCGATTGTTCCGTTCTTTTTCCTCACTGGTTATGTTGCAGTCATTGTAGCAGCATGTGTTTCATTGGTAGCTCATTTCGCTGTTGGAGCAGCAAAAAGCCTGGTAACTGTTAGATCCTGGTGGAGTAGCGGTATTGAAATGACCCTCGTTGGAGCACTTGAAGGCATAGTGACATACATTATTGGTATGGGGTTGGGGCACCTGGGAGCATGATTACATGTCCTGACAGACTCATCTAATATGTAATAGCTAAATTTATCCAGAACACACTCCATTATTTTTGCTGTGTCCCTGTGTGTCTATAATAGGAGAATGCTTGATTTGTATAGATATCTGATTTAAGTTCAGAGCTGTTTGCTCTACTCCAGATTAGATATTCAATCATCCTCAGTATATGTTCGATCTCCTTAATTGGTGATGGAGGACTATCTGAACCATTTGTACTGAGGTCAGGTACAAAATTATATCCATAGAAATAATATGGAATAGAGATCTGATACTCCCATATTCCACAGATACGATGCATCTTATGATAGAATATCTCATAGAACAGGGATAGGAGGGATGCAAAAATGCCACAGTGTGTGGGTGTTGCGTTCAAAAAGGTTGCTAGGTCATACTGGTACTATCCCGATAATCTTCATATTGTTGAAGGTGATCGAGTTATTGTAGAATCTCCTCAGGGAGAGCAGCTTGGCAATGTGAGAATTGGACTTCGAGAAGTATCTACAGATGATCTTCCCGATCCTCTCCTGCGGGTTTTTCGTATTGCCACATCTGAAGACTGTAGAAGGGAACAGAGTAATCTTGCACTTGCGAGAAGCTCACGCGATATCTGTTCAAAACTCATAGATCAGTATCAGCTGCCCATGAAAATTCTTCAGG
>JAJZFJ010000212.1 GCA_021805395.1 bacterium | reverse complement strand
AGCAGCTTCCACAGCCTTGCCAGACATTGCGAGCACGTTATGCTGCATCACTCTGTCCATGCCGGCAATTCCAATTGCCGATAGCAGGCCGCCAATGGTGGTTGGAATGAGGCAGACCAGCAGTGCTACCAGAACTGTGATACTGGGTACAACACCTGCTCCTGCCGACCTTACACTGTAGATGGCGAACGGCTGCAGAGTGATTACCGCAAAGAGAAACACTAGCGTTAATCCCGCAAGTAATATGGAGAGCGCAATCTCGTTTGGAGTTTTCTGACGCTGTGCACCTTCCACCAGCGCAATCATCCTGTCGAGAAAGGTCTCGCCGGGATTGGAGGTGATTCTGATAACAATTCTGTCTGACAGAACCCGAGTCCCGCCTGTAACTGCGCTTCTGTCGCCACCACTCTCACGAATTACAGGGGCAGATTCGCCGGTAATTGCAGACTCATCAACGGTGGCGATTCCTTCTATCACCTCCCCGTCACTTGGGATAATATCACCCATTTCGCACACCACGAGATCGTCTTTTCGCAGCATGGTTGCGGATATGCTCTCTTCGTGTCCATTCACCAGTTTTCTGGCAGATGTCTGAGTACGCGTTTTACGAAGTGAATCTGCCTGTGCTTTTCCCCTTCCTTCAGCCATCGCCTCTGCGAAATTTGCAAACAGCACCGTGAACCAGAGCCAGAGTGATACTTGACCCGTGAAGAGAGGGCTTCCCTTATGCTCCACCAGATCCTGTATCCAGTACCCTGTTGTGAGAAGGCTGCCAACCCATACCACAAACATCACAGGGTTCTTTGCAACATGCCGTGGATCCAGCTTTATGAACGACTCCTTCAGTGCACGTTTTGTGATCTCTGGATCCAGTAGAGAACGGGATGCTCTCTTCTGAGGTGGCGTACCTAATGGTATTTGAGGTGTTGTAGTTCTGATTTCTGTTTCTAATGTAGTCATCGATATCTCCTTTAGAACAGTTTTCCCTGCATCATCTGGAAGTGTTCTACAATGGGACCAAGAGCAAGCGCAGGAAAGAAAGTGAGTGCTCCCACAATTACAACAGTTCCCACCAGGAGCAGTACGAATGTGCCCGAGTCTGTGGGAAAGGTTCCGGATGTTGCGGGCACTGGTATTTTTTTAGCCATGCTTCCAGCAACAGCCAGCAGTGGGATAATCATAAGAAATCTCCCTATAAGGGCAGCCATTCCTATGGTGAGATTGTAGAAAGGAGTGTTTGCATTGAGGCCTGCAAATGCCGAGCCATTATTCCCGGTTGCGGATGCAAACGCATAGAAGATCTCGGAGAAGCCGTGTGCTCCGTTGTTGTTAACATTGTTCCAGCTATCTCCCGGCGCGTTCCAGTAGCCCTTTGGATGTATATGCATATTTGTGGCGATTGCTGTGAATCCCAGGATGCTCGCTGCCAGGATGAGAGTTGCAAGCATAGCCATCTTCACCTCATACTGTTCAATTTTTTTTCCCAGGTATTCTGGTGTGCGACCAACCATTAAGCCAGCGATGAACACTGCGATAACTGCAAACATCAGCATTCCGTACAGCCCTGCTCCCACACCACCAAAAATCACCTCGCCTGAGAGGATGTTGGCTAGTGGAACAAGACCACCTATCGGGGTGAAGCTGTCGTGCATGGCATTCACTGCACCGCATGAAGCATCTGTGGTGATGGTGGCAAACAGGGCTGAGTCTGTAATGCCGAAGCGGGTCTCCTTGCCCTCCATGTTGCCGCCAGGCTGGCCAGATGCGGCTGCTGTCATAACCCCTAATTTTGCCACCATGGGGTTGCCTGCCTGCTCCGCATGGCAACAGACAAAAGCACCCACAAGGAACAGAATGCCCATTGCGCCGAATATCGCCCAGCCCTGACGCGTGTTCCCAACCATCCGCCCAAAAGTGTAAGTTAATCCTGCAGGAATGAGAAAGATGGAGATCATCTCCAGGAAGTTGGTGAGGGGAGTTGGGTTCTCATAGGGATGTGCAGAGTTCGCATTGAAGATGCCACCGCCATTCGTGCCCAGCATCTTGATGGACTCCTGAGACGCAACAGCTCCCTGAGGGATAGACTGTGTGGCACCTTCCAGCGTGTGAGCCTGCACATAAGGCGCAAAGTTTTGGGGCACACCCTGCCAGATAAGGACGAGTGAGTAGACAAAACAGATTGGAAGCAGAACATAGATGGTTGCCCGTGCAGTATCCACCCAAAAACTGCCGATAGACTTTGCAGACTTACGAACCAAACCTCGTACCAGTGCGATGGCAACTGCCATGCCTGTGGCGGCAGACATCCAGTTATGGATTGCCAGCGAAACCATATTGGAGAAATAGGAAACCGTACTCTCTGGAGTGTACGACTGCCAGTTTGTGTTTGTGGTGAAAGATACCGACGTATTGAACGCAAGATCTGGAGTCATCTGCTTTGCACCAAAATGCTGCGGATTGAGCGGTAGATGTCCCTGAAACCTCAGCAGAACGTATGTTATAAGCAGGCCAGTAAGGCTGAATAGCAGCATTGCCACAGCGTAAGTGACCCAGTGCATCTCCTCGGCTTCATCCACACCACACAGTTTATAGCTAGCTACTTCCAGTGGTCTCAATATGGGATATAGCAGCGTTTTCTCACCTTGAAATACCTTCGCCATATAAAGACCCATCGGTTTTGTGAGCAGTATGATGATCCCTGAAAACAGCAGGATCTGCAATATTCCGTTGAATGTCATGTCTGTTTCCTTAAAACCTCTCTGGTTTGAGTAGTGCATAGATCAAATAGATGATCAGCAGCCCACTAGAACCAAGAGCAATGATTGTTCCTGTCAATTGCCTGTCCTCCTCAAAGCTTTTCACAGCCATGTACATAGCCTATGGCAACCGCAAAAAAAACGATACCAAGCAGAATAAACAGAATGTCTTTCATTCCAATTCACCGTAACCTTTCGTGTAACTCCCAAAAAAATAAGGGAGGCAGGAAGCTCAGACACACTGCCATTACTGGCAACATCTCTTGAACTCCTGGCCTCCCTTCTGACCTGCTCACAAGTTACAGGAGCATTTCTTTAAGGCAACCCGGAAACCGTTATTCCTTTGTGTACAACCCGGTCGCTCAGATTTGTGCGACTAACTGCGGCGTGGCGCCACGCTCCCAAACTGATCAAGGTCCTGCCTTAGCAGTCTCTTCTCCATATCCTCTTCAAGGACATAGATCTCCATCTGTTCATCCGCCTCCACATTGATATCGTAGTAGCTAAAGAGCACCCTGACACCAACTACCTCCGAGATGACCGTCTCAATCTCAGTGTGCGCTATAGTCCTCAGCTCCTGCCTGGCACTGCGAATTATGCGTCGGCCCTGTTCGGATGAACAGAGATGAGACTCGGTAGGAGTGAAGATGCCCCTGCACCTCACTACCAGCATGTCACCCATCAGGTGAGCACGTACATCTGCAGGGCCGCGACCCTGTTGTTCGCGATGAAACCTCACCACTGCATTGGAGGCTTCTGCCTCGATTGACCCTCTGGTTGGTCTGTTCATTGTTTCCCATCCAGAAACAAAAATAGCCAGCACCTCTAAATATAGTTCAGAGCTGCTGGCTTACATTCGAGCTGGAGGGTGTATTCACCTCCATCACAACTGTCATCCAGAAATACAAGTGCATTATATCATGCCTTTCGGAGCATGTCAATACTTATTATGGCTAATTAAGCAAATATTCTCATAAAATGCAGAGAAAGCATGTCAGTTAGATCTGTAATTATCCCTGCTATTTAAATCTATTTACGCGGTTCGACCAGGCAGTTGATTATAACTCATTCTGTTATCACAAAATGGTTAACATGTGTTTTATATTATAATCAAAGCATTAAACGTCCTCATGCTCATAAATAAAGTTGTCATATCAGCAGGATAACCTGTCAAGTAATCTTAGAATCCATTAAGAATCTCTTAATAGTATGTTAACACGCTTTGTATATACTGTTGGTAACGGAGAGATTACCCTATATTCTTGATCTCTACGTAATGAAAGGACAAATCTGAATGAAAAAAGGATTTACCCTCATCGAGCTATTGGTTGTTATTGCAATCATTGCAATTCTTGCAGCAATTCTTTTCCCAGTGTTTGCTCAGGCCAGAGAAAAAGCACGCCAGATAACTTGTGTCTCGAATGTAGACCAGATGGGGCTTGCTATGATGCAGTACACCCAGGACTACGATGAGATGACCCCCATGGTGCGCCATGACAAAATGCCCGGTGGAATTGTTACTCCAACCAACCCACAGGGCCTTAGAGATTTCGACTACTACGTAATCCTTCAGCCTTACATCAAGAGCGTGGATATGTTCTTCTGCCCGGACAGGCAGCAGTGGCCAATCAACGGCAAGGGCAAGCCTCGCTGTGAGGATGGTAACTACAGCCAGCATGAATGTCTTGGTTATGGCTACAACCAGGGATGGGTGAGCGACGGTGGATATGGAATGGTTGGACCTCAGCAGGCGGATGGAAACAGATATGGGATCTCACTTGCTGCCATAACTGCACCTGCATCCACCATAGCATACGGCGACACCAACGATACACCAACCTACTCTGTAACTGCTGATAACATCTTCAGCACAGAGCCAGATGGATATAGCAGCAGCTCTATTAGACACATGCAGGAGCTTGCATTTGTATTTGCTGATGGTCATGCAAAAGCAATTAAATTCAACGCTGGCGAGTATGCAGGATACGGACTGGTGGGACTGCCCGCCAATGAGAACGATGCATACCTCTTCTGCAATGACCTCAATACCGTAGGTAACTATTCCTTTGCAGCCGGTGTTCAGAATGGCGGAAGCCTCGCAGGACAGTATCCATTACAGACTGCAGGTGAGACTTGTGCTCAGGCAGTGGTGGATGTGTATACCCACACAAAAATCAACCCTTAGTTTGTAACTAATTCTCATTGATTAAGACCATTTCCCAACGAATACTCAAGGAGATGGTCTTAATCTATTCTCAGGTTGGAGAACCCAATGAAAGACTATAATAGACTGATGGCTGCTTTGATCCTTGTTATAGTTATGTGTGCAATTACCGCATGCGGACAGAAACAGGATGGAGACCCATCAACCAACGCTAAACTAACAACCCAAAGACAGGCTGTTATCGCTCGTCACAAAGGACTATAAAAAAAACATGACATATTGTAACAAATTCCAGGGTGTGTTAATGGCACTCACCCTCACTTGCACAGCCGGATTAGCAAACGCCTCAGCCCCCCTCACACCTCACAAACCAATTCTGATACCCGGTGGTGCTGGTCGATTTGATTACATGATTGTGGACAACGGAATGCGCCGCCTATATGCGACACACAAAGGAACCAAAACACTCGCAGCGCTGAATCTAACTACAGAAACAGTGCTTCCAAGTGCAAAAGTAGGTGGTACACAGGGTGATGCTGTTGATGCAAAAGACCATGCCCTGGTGTTAGGTGGCGAAACAGGGGACTGTATCCTTAAACTGAACAGAAAATCCCTGGCAATTGAGAAGACCATTCCAACCGGCGGTCCAGTGGATGCAATCACATACGATCCGAAAAATGACATGGTGTATGCTGACCATGATGATCATCCTCAGATCTATGTGGTAGACATGAAATCCGGCAGTCTCGTTAAGACGGTTGCAATAGAAGGCCAGCCTGAATTCATTGAGTATGATCCTGCAAATGGAATGGTGTACCAGAATGTTAAGAGCACAAACACTATTCTCCAATTGAATACAAAAAACGATAAGGTGAGCACATTTGCATCCTCACTTCCAGCAACATCTCCACATGGATTAGCCATTGATGCGAAGCATGGTGTGCTTTTCTCAGCCGGTCAGAATGGCATTCTGAGTGTGTACAGCATTCGTACTCATAAACAGATTGCTACCGCACCGATTGCAAAAGGCGTCGACCAGATTATCTTCGATCCAGGTACACAGCGCTGTTACTGTGCATGCAAAGGTTTTATCTCTGTGGTGCAGGAGACCAGGAAAGGTGCCAAATCTCTTGGAGATGTCCCAGTGCCAGCAGGATCGCATACTCTTGCGGTTGACCCAAAAACGCACGATGTATGGACCACTTACCTAACGGCAAATCACAGCTACTTTTTGCGGCTTTCTGCGAACCTCAAGTAGCATATATCCTTTTTCTGGTGCTGTAAACGGTTAACCATAGCAAGTCAAAGACACCCTCTGAAGCAATCACGAAGGTGTCTTTTAATAGATGCCTACGCTTGAGCTAACATCATACGAAGTGGTTTACCTGGTTTTGCGACAACATTCACTCCGTCAGGCATTTTGGCAGCAGTTCCATTCACCACCGTTACTCCATAAGCAAAACCCCGATATCCATAGTACAGATTTGCAGCTGACACATTCTGAATGGCACTGCGGGACGGCACCCACTCGAACACCAGACGCAGCTGACCATGAACAGGTACGCCGCTCAGGCCGAATTCCATATCGGCCTCCTCAAACTTTGCTGTGAGACTGCCTCCACATGCAAGGGGAACCGTCGTGATCAAAGTGGAAGCGGTCTGAGTAACCGTAGGCATGCCAGTCATCTCCAGAGCGGTTACTTTTCCATCGTTACCAACGATCTCAAACCTTCCCATCGCTCTCACACCTGCTTTGCCAGACTGCACTGCGTCATCGCTCCAGTGATACCCATCAAGTACAGCCAGCATACGCTGTTCAATCCCATGAATCTGGGCAGGATCGGTTAGATAAGGCTGCTCGTAGTCGTCGTTATAAACCTGAATGTCACGAAGGTAGAATTTGTGATCCCTGAAATGCAGGTTAGCCCGATAGTGTCTGCTCTGGTACCATACTGTACGCTCAGGTTTTGCCACGCTTCCAAAAGGATCGTCCAGCATCACCTGCGCCTGGGTGGGAGTTGACTTGAAGGTGCGTTTGAACCTGCGACCGGTAGCGCCCATTGTCTCCACAACAAGCCCGGTATTTCGGGCAATCGCTGCCAGCTTGTCCATTTGCATAGGGTAAGCTTGCTGCATGGCATCCCACCCAAAGCTGTTCTCCTGTCCTAGCTGTGCATACGCCAGGGCTTGCGAGGGGGACTTTGCAATCATCTGGAGAAACCGGTCTACAAATATGGGAGACTGACCAGAACCCCAAACCGGTTCCATGGTGTCTGGATAGGGCAGCTGATTGTCGTAATAGTAGACTGGATCCTGACCAAGCAGTCGGAAGATAGGCGCTGGCAGCTGATTTTGTGCATTCACTGCCGGGCTCCAGGTATTCACCCTGTTAGGATAGTAGCCGGCGATGGGAGCACCCCATATAGTGAAACCGTCTGTGGCTAACTGATCTCTGCAGTTTCCGAATGCGTCTATTTCGTAATGCTCTGACAGATGCCCTACAGACACCGCATCGAGGTTCCATGAGGCAACCGTTCTGGCATGATGCCCGAATATCTCCTTAAAAGTTGCCATTGCAGTGTCGGCCAGCTTGCGGCGCTCGTCCGGTGTATATCCTATCGCATACGCGACTGGCACATGATAATCCCACTCCCAATCCGGGTTTCCACGCCAGGCAATGCCGGCTGCATCACAAATTTTTCTATTCATCTCAAACCAGATTCCTACCTCATGGCTTGGCAGCATCTCCTTTTTCAGGAACTCAACGAACGGACCTTCCACCAGTGAATCGTACTGCAACAGCCATGTAGCCGGAAAATTATGCGCTTTGATGAGAGCCATCTGTTCTTTAACGGGCTGAAACAGATCCATCTTTTCACGAGGCTCTTCAGCACGTATAAAGTTCATAATATTGATGGCACGCACTGTTCTATTCCCGGTATCTGCTTGCAGAACATCCGAAGGAAAGAGAGCGGATGCGACTGCTGTTGAAACAAATCCAGCCACAACTTCCCTTCGTGTTAGAGTAAATTTCTCGTGATTCACTTGCACTCCTTGATTACTGCTGGAATTTGAGATGCCATCTGTACTGACAGCACGGATCTCTTTTGTCTGACGGTTACATCGCTGATGAAAGTTGAGTAGTTCTGTTGACACAACTGGCATAGTCGATTTCTGCGTAGAGAGTTTTAACGTTGAAGTATACCAGTCGAATGTGTCAGGTAATATGTCACAATTGAGACTTCAAATAATTTGAATTGTTACTGTGCGGTTTACATAATCAATGATGGGAGTAGTTATCATGTCAATTAAGGAAAAATTCCAGGAGTGGTTTGAATACGAAATTGACTGCAACGCAAAAATGCTGAATATGCTTGAATCGGTTCCTCAGGAAAATCGGGGAGACTCCCGCTTCCAGCAAGCCGTAGCAACAGCCGACCATCTGGCTGCCTGCAGGGAGAAGTGGCTGGCATACATGACTGGAAAAGAAGCCAACCATATACCATGGAGGAACGAGGCGTGTGACCTCTCTACATTAGGTCCGCGATTTGCTGAAACTGCAAAAGCCTGGACACACTATCTGGCAAATATTGAAGAGAGCAAGCTGAACGAGGACTTCCATTTTACTGAAGCGAACGGTGAAACCTACAGCGAACCAACTGAGGTACAGATTGTTCAGCTGTTTGGTCATGCCTCCTATCATCGTGGCCAGATTGCACTGCTTGTGGATCAGCTTGGCGGGGAAACAGAGGACACAGACTATGTTGAGTGGTGGTGGATCAAGAATAGAGGCAGTTACTAGTAAGGAGGTGTAGTAATAAGCTCCAGCGTGCCAGCCATCACTTCCTGCGTTTGAGCCTGGATGGTATAGAACATCGCCTCGCGGAACAGCCGCTGTGCGGGATGAGTGAGGCTGTTCGCTGCCCCGCTGCTGGCTGTGACGCAGGCATGGGCTGCCCGCACTGCGAACTGTATGGCCCAGGCGCGCAGCTCTACTGCTCTCCTGAAACGCTCTTCGTTCTCACCATGCCCCTGCCAGTTATGCACTTCGGAACGAAGTCGGCTGAGTTCGTCTTTCATCTTGTCTGCAGCATGTGAGACAGCAGCAATTTTACGACGCTCTGCGATTTCACACAGCAGTCTCACAGATCCTGCAGCGCATCCAATAGGAAGAGCTGTTCCTCCCAGTATCCCGTTTTTATCGTTACGAGCCATCGTTTCTCTGTCAGAGTAGCTTAACAGGTGCTCTGATGGCACAAACAGCTGAGAGCAGGTGAGTTCCACTGTGGCAGAGGCATTCATTGCACAGAGTGGAAGAGGCTTGGATGCAGTGAGTAGACCAGGATTGTCAGGTATATGGCATCCTTCAAAGACCTCCGGGAACTCGTTCCTGTCTCCAGGGACCCAGAAGTAGCCGAATCGTCCATCAGGCATACCAGCCCCTATCACAACCTGGCGCATCAGACCCCAGCCTGTCACCCACGGCGCAGTGCCCTCCAGCAGATAGCCGCCTTCGGTTGCCTCCGCTCGCAGGACGGGCGGACCAGGGCGTCGCAGGTAAGCAAATGAGATCGCACAGAGGGTACGTCCTGCAACCAGGTCTGGAAGTAGATGCTGCTTTAGAAGCTGGTTTGGTCCATTGGCAATCATGCGGGAGCTGCCATGGTGCTGTCCCTGCACAAAAGTGGTAACTCCGCAGGCGGATGCGAGTATCTCGGTAACTTCCCTTTGCATTGCACCCGATATGTTTAAGCCGCCATACTCCTCTGGCATAGACATACCAAACAGACCAGCTTCAGCCAGTGCTTTAAAGTTCGCCAAATTGGGGCCATCTGCCTGGTCACTCTCTTCGGCTGCAGGACGCAGAACCTCATCTGCAATTTCACGTATAGCATCACGGAAGGCCAGCTCCCTTGTGGAACCACCGGTAGAGTTGAGCAGTAGAGGTGATGCAATTGCATCCTGCTCATGCACTGCATTATCTGTTTTGCACATTGTTACCCCCAAATAATAAACCACTTACAATTCAATTTACCTTACGAACTGTTATTATAATAATACTCTCACATAATGAGCTATTTTCCTTGCACCTCTTTTGAAAAGAAATCAGGGTCATGGAATTATTTGTTACGCAACCAGACGAAGAAGTCTTCAAAATCTATCCAGGAGATATGTCTTGATGTAAGGTTTCCCTCAATTAACCAAGTAATAGCGATCTGATAATAGATTCAGCATGGCGCAAACAATCAGAATCTACCCCTTTAGTGTGATTTAGATCATTTCGTGTGATTTCGTGTTAAAACTCTGTCTCCTGGTTCTTGGCACATAGCTCCTTTTTCCAACTTGCATGTTCACCTGAGTGCATAAGGAATACAGACCATTGGTGTTGTGTTCAACGATACAACCGGCCTTCCTGATAACAATGCCAGTACCCATGCGTCACTATCATAGCGAATTTATTACAATTTCGAGCTCAGAAATTATAAGGAGGTATATATGCCACTGACACCGTTCAGGCATGGATTTACCGCAATAGGTCTTCTATACGCTATGGGATGTCTTGCTGCTCCAATAGCCACCGTGCAGTATGAAACTGCGAACACTATCCCTGTCCCTGGTCCAGCCCGTTGGGATTACATGAATTTCGATACCCCATCCAACCGGCTCTATATCGCCCAGGGCCAGCAGGTGACAGTGATAGACATGTCCACGAAAACACCTCTCGGAGTAGTATCCCCAACGGATGGTGTCCATGGAATTGCAATCGATGCCAGGAACAATACAGGTTTCGCTAGTGCTGGAGGTGCGAATGCGGTGGTTGCATTCGATCTCAAAACTCTCAAAATTAAGGATTCCATTCCTGTTGGCCGTATGCCAGACTGTATCATCTATGACCCTGCCACTAACAGGGTTTTCGCGTTTGATGGCGGGAGCAACGAAGCAAGTGTAATTGATGCCGCAACTCGCAAACTCATAGGTACCATACCTCTAGATGGCAGGCCAGAGTATGCCGCAGCCGATGGCAAAGGGCATGTGTTTGTGAACATTGAGAGCAAAAGTGAACTCTCAAGAATAAACGCCCGCAAGATGACTGTATCCCATACATGGACGCTCTCACCTGGTGAAGGCCCTTCGGGGCTGGCGATAGATGCCAGGCATGAGCGACTGTTCAGTGTTTGTCACAACGGAATGATGGTTGTGATGAATGGAAATACGGGCAAGGTAGTGGCTACCGCTCCGATAGGAACCGGACCGGATGCGGCTGGGTTTGATCCGGGCACAGGGCTGGCTTTCAGCTCGAATGGGCAGGGCACACTCACGGTTGTGAAAGAGGTTAATCCTAACAGTTTTATCGACCAGCAGACTGTGCAGACTGAACCGGGAGCACGTACCATGGCGCTGGATCTAAAAACACACACAGTGTATGTGTGCACGGCAACTCCCGATCCCAAACCTCTTCCGAGTGGCACTCCATTCTGGATGAAAAGGTACCTGCCAAACACTTTTCATCTGGTTGCGATAGTGCCAGATACGCATAAAAGTATGCGCCGTCATAGAGACAAAATGTAGACACACTTCCCGCTTATGCAGCTCCTCAAATAGTGCATCCTACCCTCACAGTACCATCAAGCAGAACATCGTTTGATGGTACTGTCAATTTATATATGACCTTACACAGATTAGTATTCCGTTTATAATCGATTACAAAACTACAATCGGTGCAGCTCCACGAGACAGGCTATTAACAGTTATTCAAAGTTAATACAATATAAAAGAAATCTCCCTCCATCGAACTGTTCATTTAGGAATATTATCAAGCTTTGAGAAGGTTTAGCAAGGCTTTCTTTGCCTAAAGTTTAAGGAAGTTAAACCTATAATAACTACCGGATTAGCACATGCTCCCTGGAGCAGAGTTAGATCATTGTTGAACCAATGAATGACTCGGAAAGAAAGGTACAGGCAGTTATGAAGGTTCTTGAGAATTTGAAGACAGCGTACAAGCTGATTCTAGTCATTGGCGCATGTCTTACACTAGCGTTGACCATAGGGTTACTCGCTATAGTCAAGATGGGGGGGATGAATGCACAAGCACAAATGCTGGGGTCTACGATTGTACCAAGCGTAGTGCAGCTTAACCATGTAACTAGCGATATAAAGCAGTATCGTTTATGGGAATTTCAACATCTGCTCGCATCAACACCATCTGCAAAAGCTGTAATGGAATCGAATATGGCTAAGACAGATGATGACTTAAATTCATGGATTAAGCAATACAGTACCGATTTTCTGAACGCTCAAGACAAGAAAAACACACAGCATCTGCTTGAGGACTGGAATGGCTATCTGTCTGGACACAGTCAATTTATTAAAGAGAGCAGGGCAAACCAGTTACAAGCAGGGGTACATTACTTAACAGGACCCGCATTTTTGCATTTTAAAAAAATCCGTGCTGATTTACAGACAATGATTAAATTAAATCAGAAAGTAGGAAGTGAAACCGGAAAGGATGCTCAGAGCAGCTTCTATACAGCTAGATTCTCAATTATAACTTTACTAGTGGCATCAATGATTATCGGACTCCTGGCAGCAGCATGGTTAACGGTTTATCTAACAGGTATCGTGAAGAAAGTTTCGAATAGTCTCAACTCGGTGAATAGTCTGGTGGCTGATTTGGGATCTAGCGTACAGGCGCTGTCAGAAGGTGATCTAACTTCAATTATCAGTGCAGAAGTAAGTCCAATATCCATCACATCGAAAGATGAGTTCGGAATGATGGCTGGAACTCTGAACGAGATGATCACTCAGATTCAGACCACAGCTTTAGAGTTTGAGAAGGCTCAAGGCAATCTGAAAGTGCTCATTGGAAGTGTTGCTCAGGATGCTCAGTCTATAGCAAGTGTTAGCGTACAGCTGGCGGCAAACTCCGAACAGGCTGCGCAGGCAAGTAACGATATCGCGGGCACAATTCAGCAGGTTGCTACAGCCACAAATCAGGCTGCAATCGCCAGTCAGGAAATTGCTGCTGGCAGCGAACAGCAGTCTCGTGCCGCAATGGAAGCCGCAACCACAATGGAGCAGTTGAAGGCATCTACCGACAAGGTGCAGCAGAGTGGTCTTCGCCAGCTGAAAGCAGCAGAGCTTGCAGATACAGGCATGAAACAGACAACTCAATCAGTTGAAGAGGTTGTTCGCTCAGCCCAGGAGATGGCAGCAAACGCAATGGATGCGGCAGCAGTTGCACAAACGGGTGGCAAAGCAGTGGAACAGACCATTACAAGCATGGGACGCATCAAGAATCAGGTGCTCGTCTCTTCCGAGAAAGTGAAGGAGCTGGGACAGAGAGGTCAGGAGATTGGAGCTATAGTTGAGACCATCGCCCAGATTGCAGAACAGACCAATCTGCTTGCATTGAACGCCGCGATCGAGGCAGCTCGAGCAGGTGAACATGGCAAAGGGTTCGCAGTTGTTGCAGACGAGGTTAGGAAGTTAGCGGAACGTGCAGGGTCTGCCACCAAGGAGATCAGTTCACTCATTGGCAACGTTCGCACAGGAGTGGACGAGGCAGTGAGTGCAATGCAGAGCAGTAACAAAGAGGTATCTGAAGGCTCCGAAAGAAGTGAAGAGGCAGGTGCTGCCCTCACCCAGATTCTTCAGGCTGTTCAATCGGTAGCGGCTCAGGTTCAGGAAGTGACAGCAACTGCTACCGAGATGAGTACGTCCGTGAAGAGTGTAAGCAGTTCTATTGAGACAGTGAAAGAGGCAGCCGACGAGAACAAGGTATCTGTTGCCGAGATGCTTAAAGGCAGCACAGAGGTGGCTACCCTCATAACAACAGTCGCTCGCATTAGTGAAGGCTCGGCAGCTGGTGCAGAGGAGATGAGTGCAACAGTGGAAGAGGTGGCAGCCAGTGCCCAGAATGTGTCGGCAAGCGTTGAAGAGCAGACTGCCAGCATCTCTGAAGTGAACCTTGCTGTAGGGGAACTGAAATCGATGGCACTGAGACTTCAGGAGATGGTTCAGCAGTTCAAGCTGGATAACAACGAGACAGTTAAACCAACCACACTTCGAACCGTGAATGGTGGCAAGAAAAGTAAAGCAGCCTGAAGACTGCACTTACCATTGCACAAACGGTGTGAAATACAGGGGCTGTACCTTAACAGGTGCAGCCCCTGTGAGCTTTAGTCGAGTGAGAGCTATCATGGCTATTTTTGGTGATGGTAGAGCTTAGTGCAGGGCACTGAAGTACCGTACTGAGATCCCAAAGCTCAAGTGCGTGGGTTAGACGCAATAGCCTGCTTCCACTGTTCGTTACTGCCGGTCGGTTGCAGTTGCAGCTACCCTGCTTGCAGCACCTCTTTCCGCGATTACGCCGCGACCTCTCCCCAGCCCCTCCCCTTGCGTGCGACACGAAGTCGCTTGTTCGATTGTCATGCCCTGCAAGGGTGACATGACCGGGT
>JAJZFJ010000105.1 GCA_021805395.1 bacterium | reverse complement strand
AGTAGAGTGGGATTTAAGCAAACTGTTCTGAATGAGATAACAGCACGCACATCCAAAAGCCACTACAAAGAAGGCGTAGCTGGCAAGAATAGAAAAAACATGGATGGAAACGATTTCTGACTGCAGTACCTGTGCGTCATCGGGGCGCCTGCTGGCAAGCAACAGCCCTCCCAGTAGAACAATGCAGACAACCGGAAGGGCTGCAGCTCCGATTGCCGGCTGCTTGAAACGGAAATGAAACACGGCTATCGCAATAGCCATCAGCCAGGCCAGTACGGAAAGAGTTCCATAGTGCCCGGCAAACGGAGAGAGATGTGTCTCTACACACCATGCACCTGTTGCAAATACCTGAACTACAATTCCCGCGAGCAGAAGTAACAGAGCATAATGACCAAACTTATTGACAGGCAGTCCATCTGCAGACCTCTTAGTATCCAGTACAATTCCCGCAGTGTAATAAACTGCTGATGCCAGATACATTACCAGCGCAAGGACATTTATGGGAATAAAAATATCTCTCATGCCTTGCTCTCGTTATCTTTAATGTTTTCTGTCATAGGCAAGTCACTATCTCTGTCCTGCGATAAATTAAAAAGTAGTCTGGCAGAAGTTTCCAGTTCTGGAAATTCGCCAGCCAGATTTTCCTGTTTTAGTGCCTGTATGGGTGCTTTTGCAACCTTGTCCATCATAGATTTCAACATGAGACGCATATTTTCTCGGTCTCTATCACTCAGATGAGCAAATTTGGGGAGAAAGATCTGTTCATACTCTTCACGAATAGAGTCCAAACTCATCCTGATCTCCTGAATAAGGGGTGCTGAACGCTGCTCTTTACGCCAGTTCAGATAGTTTGCAATCTCTTCTTTAACAATGAGATCAGCCTTCATCACCTCTGTACTTCGCAAGCTGGCATCCTGCTGAACAATTGCCTCCAAATCATCAATATTGTATAAAAATACGTTTTCAAGGGTATTTACATCAGAATCAATATCTCTGGGAAGGGCAATATCAATCAGAAATAGTGGCCGCCCTCTTCGTTTTTTTACCAACGGTAAAAGATGTTCGCGATTGAGAATAGGATGAGGCGCAGCGGTAGAGGAAATGACGATGTCGGCATTCACAATCCCCTTCTGCATTGCATCGTCATAGCGCATTGCCTCTCCACCAAGCTTCTGTGCCAGCTCGCATGCCCGTTCGTATGTGCGATTTGCAACCATTACAAACCGCACTCCTTTTTCTACAAGATGGCGAGCTGTAAGTTCACTCATTTTGCCAGCGCCAAGAATAAGAATACGTGCATGTGCAAAGTCATCAAAAATACGGCTTGCCATATCCACTGCAGCATGCCCAATGGAGAACCCGCCTCGAGATAATCCTGTTTCCGTTTGTATTCGACGTGCACTGCGAATTGCCTGCTCAAACAGGCGTGTGAGATGCCTGCCCGTTCGTCCAGCTTTTTGAGCTGCCTGAAAAGCAGCCCTTACCTGACCAAGTATCTGGCCTTCACCCAGCACAAGCGAGTCGAGACCAGATGCTACTCTTAGTAAATGATCCGCTGCCTCCTGCTCTGTCCTCCACTCTATGTGCTGCAAAAGTTCAGAAGCATCCATACTGTGGAATCGAGCAAGGTGATCGATCAGCTTGTCATGCAGATGTTCGGCTGACCCTTCTGAGGCAACATACAGCTCCATTCTGTTGCAGGTTGAAAGCAGTACTGTTTCACTTAGTGCCTCATCTTTGAGGTATGCGTAAGCAATTGGGAGAGACTGTTCAGAACAGCTTAGTCTCTCTCTTAACTCAATGGGGGTATGGTGGTGCGAAACACCAATCTGTGCAATCACTTTTTATCCAGCCATTTCTTCATTGTAATCAAGAGCTGTATTAACTATGTACATGGCATGTTTGAATGCTTCATCTTGTAAATTATTTCTGTATAATTCAAGCAAAACACGCTCTTCACTCGCTAAAGCACGGAAAGCCCTTTTGCGCGTTTCAACTTCATCAACTGTGTTAAGTATCACACTTCTCATCTTGCCTAACAGTTCCACATATTCTGCATATTCTGGTCCATACTCCTGCTCCAGTGCCGCCACTATGCGTGCAGTGAGAGAGGGCTGGTTGCCGCCGGTAGAAACGCTAAAACAGAGATCTCCACGACGAACAACTGCCGGAGTCATAAAATTGCCCAACTCGGGAGCGTCGGCTCTACAAACTAATATACCTCTCTCTTTACAGTCCGCGACCACATCAGCATTAACCCTGCCAGAATTCGTGGCAGCAATCACCAGAATCATTCCAGGTAAAGTGTCGGTTGAATAGGGATGTTCTAGCACCGCAATTGTGCCAGAATCCATGAGAATACGTAGTTCAGGGGATAGTTGAGGTGCAACAACCGTTACTTTGGCACCTGCTTCAAGCAACCCTTTCACCCTTCTGGTTGATACTCCACCTCCACCAACTACCAGACAGTCTGCACCACTTAACAGAAGATGAACAGGATACACAATCATATCAAAAGCTCTCGAACTCGCTCAACTGTGATACTTCCTCAGCAGCCTGGTATGAAAGCACTGCCAGCTCCTGCATGAATGAGACATTTCGCACAGCTACATTTTCTGGCAGCCTTAAAGGGATAGGGGCAAAATTTAAAATAGCTCTAACTCCTGCTTCAACAAGTATCTCGGAGACAGATTGTGCAACCTGGGCAGGAACAGCAAGGATGGCAATTCTGGCGTTCAGCTTCATGTTAACTTCCACCAGACAATGAATAGACTGCACACGCAGTGTTCCCAGCATGGTTCCTATTTTAGATGGATTGCTGTCGAATATGCCCATCAGCTCCATTCGATGCTCTGCCATTCCCTGATATCCCACCAGTGCTGAACCCAGGTTTCCTGCACCCACAAGCAGGACCGCCTGCCTGCGGTCTAATTTGAGAATTTTAGCGATGCTCTGTTGAAGCTCCGATACACTGTAGCCCACGCCCGGCTTACCAAATTCCCCAAAATAGGAGAGGTCTTTTCTAAATTGAGCTGCGTTTATACCCGTTTGTTGCTCTATCTCTGCGGAAGATACTGTGGACACTTCTAGCATCTGCAACTCATTAAGTACCCGAAGATAGGTCGCCAGACGCCCTAGAGTGGGAATGGGAACCTTAGAGTGATTCTCCTGAACCAATATAACTCCACCCTTCATCAATCTGCAAATGAGGTTTAAATTGAAAGCCGAATTTTACTGTAAACACTCTATCAGTATACCCAACAGCACCATAGAACATGCCAGAACCGCACTTTTTCATGTCGATATTGTCAAGCACGGAGAAGCAGCTTAATAAGTGCCGCTGAAACTTTACATATTTAAGATATTCTCATTTTCTAATCCACATGTATCTGGATGGTTTTAGAATGATTCAAGTGGCGCAATCCATCATATTACTTTCCAATCATGCTGCAGCAAAAAAATGAATACCTGAGTTGAATTCAGCATAACAATCTGTAATTAAAGATTACGAAGAATTAACCCCTGTGTTTTGCCATCTGCCAGACTGATATCTGGAAACTCAAATCTGTTACCATCAACATCGGTTACAATAATCCTTGTTGAGCTTAGCTCCTGAATATTATCTCTGAGGTTTCGCACAATAACATTTCTCCGCCCTCTGTCTGTTTCAACATCCCATGTAACCGTGCCATACTCTTCCCTTGTGGAGAAGATTTTCCGAATGATAGGTACAAAATAACGTCTGTCGAGTTCTTCATCCAGAATCTGCTTGGATGTATGGTCTAAATGTGATGGATCAATCACCATACCAATATCTTTATTTGCAATATCCAAAAAACCGATATAGTGTTCTGGATCGGAGAGTGGGAATGCCCGCATGGGCTGTGCACGAGTCCAGGAGCACTGATCTTGTAAAGTTAGCCTCACCATTCCGTTGGACCTAAAAATGCTGATCTCTTCAGGATTCAAAATCCGCATCTCATAGGCTGCTAATCCCGTTGTTGTATCTTCCGTAGTCATTGCTCTTACTCCTCCACACGTATCCAGTTAGAGACTTCAACAACTATATCCAAATTCTTGATAGCGCTGAGGGCTGCCTGGATTGCTTTCCCTGGAGATTCATGCATAAGCCATACGATATCTGTCTGCTTGCCATAGATGGTTTTTTGTATCATCGCTTCGATATTTATGTCGTTGTCACCGAATATTCCAGAGATTGCAGATAGCACACGTGGTTTATCCTGCACCACCATTCGAATATAATGACGGGTTTCAACATCTTCAATCGGCTGGACAGTACTTGTTTCAAAGCATGTGCAGGCCACTCTGCCAGTGGATCCAAACCTCAGGTTTCGGCAGGTATCCAGAATATCACCCACCACCGCACTTCCAGTAGGGCCGCTGCCAGCTCCCCTGCCATAAAACATCACATCACCAATGGAGTCGCCTTTCACAAGCACGGAGTTGTAAACGTCGTGCGTGGAAGCTAGAGGATGGTGTTTGGGAAGGAGTGTTGGATGTACTCTCACCTGAATCTGGTTGTTCGGCATTCGCTTTCCAATTCCAAGCAGCTTGATGATATAGCCTAATTCTGCTGCATAGGAGATATCGGAGGCAGATATCGACCGGATACCTTCTACATACACATCGTCCACACTCACTTTGCTGGTGAATGCAATTGCCGACAATATGGCAATTTTGTAACCAGCATCAAAGCCATCTACATCACTTGTAGGATCAGCCTCTGCATAGCCCAGCTCCTGTGCCTCTCGCAGCACATCTTCCAGGCTGGCACCTTCTTCTGTCATGCGGGTAAGAATGTAGTTTGTGGTGCCGTTTATAATGCCCATCACTTCGGTCACACGGTTTCCAGCGAGAGCGTTTTTCATTGACTGGATGATGGGAATTCCACCTGCTACACTGCCCTCAAACTGCAAATCGAGCTGTCTTCTGGCTGCCTCTTTCATAATGCCGTTGCCAGCTTTAGCCATCATCTCTTTATTGGCAGTCACCACCTGTTTACCCTGCTCAAGGGCCTGCATCACATAGCTGCGTGCTGGTTCAACTCCACCAATAAGCTCACACAAAATATCTACATCAGGGTTATCGATTACACTTCTAGGGTCATCTGTAAGCAGCGCACGGTCTACCTTAACAGCTCGGGGTTTGTTCACGTTTCGAACAGCAATTCCATAAATTCTGATAGGGAGTCCGATTTTTTTTTCGATCTCTTCCCTGTTTCTCATGAGAAGATCAACGGTACCAGAACCAACCACACCCAAACCGAGAATACCAATTCCTATATGATCTTTAGTAAATCTCTTTTCCAAAAAGCTCTCAGTCCTTTCTGAGTAAAAGCAGGACCTGACCAGTCTGTACAAGCTCTCCATCTTTAACCGGGAACGAGATCACTCTTCCAGACTGTTCAGCCTTGAATTCCGAGAAAACCTTCATTGCCTCAAGAATCCCCACTGTCTGACCTTCAGTGACATGGTCTCCGACATTCACCATTGGGGGTGCACCGGGTTTTTCAGCCCTGTAGAACACAGCTACTACCGGCGATTCCAGCGCCACAATGTTTTCGTCAACCGTCTCTTCGGGAGAAGCAATCGCTCTCGCGGGCTTGTAAGCCGGAATAAGCTTCTGAGAGGTAATAACCTGCTGTACATTACCACCTCCGTGCTTTGCACCTCTGATGCGAATGTACTTCCCATCTTCATCAATTATAAGCTCTTTCAGCCCCCTCTCGTCAACAAGCGAGATGAGCCTTTCAAGCTCTTCAATTTCAAATCCCAGTATCGCCATGCGGCAGTTCCGCCCTCTTTGCCCACCTATTATAATCTATGTATTGGGCAAGCAAGTGTACCACATGCATATTAAGTTTAGTCAACTCCCCTGCTATCTATTCGGTATTAACTCTTCCCAGTGTTCAGAGTTAAATTATATAAACAATAGAAGAATAACATAAACATTGGTGCCTGGTTGTGACAATTCAACGGCAGGAGTAATGAAGCAGATTCATCATGAAAACCTATTAACATGGTATGGAAGAACGAAATTCACCCCCCGAGAGTTACGTCCTGGTGCGCATACCATCTCAGGGCATCTTCCAGATGAGCAGGATCATAATCTGGCCAGTATGCATCATGCACGAAAAAGTCTGCATACACCGATTGCACAGGTAAAAACCCGCTCAGCCTTCGCATCCCACCCCATCGCACAATTAAATCTATTCTGGACACATCTGCCGATGCCATCACATCTGTTATGGGACCAGACTTGTACGAAAAGTCTGATGTGGAGCGGATTGCAGTTTGAAGATCCCAGTTCCAGCCATAGTTGACCAGCAGATTAACAAGCATTCTTCCATTAGGATCCTCGCGTTTTGTGAAGGGAAGCAACTCTTCTGGAAACAGCGTTGAGTTTGTATCTCCCAGTGCAAGCAGTGCCACATCTTCTGCCAGAGCTGCATTTGCAAACTCTACACATGCTCGCCGGTAAGCAGATGTTTGATCCTTTGGACGCTTTGTGTTGTCCTGGGTAAATCCATAAATGGAGACTTCCCGTATCCCTATTTCTTTACAGGCTTTCAGTAAGAGAACACCTGGCTCAACTCCAGCAGCATATCCCGCCTCAGCTGTTAATCCACGCTGCTTTGCCCACCTTCTGTTACCATCCGGAATAAAACCAATGTGCCTGGGTAACCTGCCAGTGTACCTAAAACTACTAGTCTCAATAAGTTGTTGCAAAAGAGTTAACTAACCTTTCTGATACCTGAAAATATGATGCACAATCTAATAACGCAGACGTTACATTGAGCGTGTTGGTTCCCTAGCGGCCATGCCTGCTAATATTCCAGCATTCTGAAGGGGCGTGGTCATCTTTAACTGATGGAGTTCACATGCACCAGAACCTATCCTTAAAGCCCTAAGATACGCCAATCCCTAGTTACCTTAAGCGATATGGGAATATGATTAAAAGCTAAATACTAATTCATTTTAAGGGAATACCGGAATACTTACACGAATATATTTCGTGGTACTCTAATAAAACAACAATCTGAGTACTCAAATGCATTCTGGCATTCATACCAGGGATGCATATCAGAAATAACATGAATGAAGGAGTTTGAGCTTGAAAGTTAAGAACAGGATAATTCTATTAGCATTATGTGCAATCCCCCTGCTTAATGCAGGTGCCAAAGGAGACACTACCCCCGATCTTTCCCGGCATGAAACTCCAGCACAGTATAAGAAAAGAATGCACTGGTGGGAGCAGGCAAGATTTGGAATGTTCATTCACTGGGGACTATATTCTCAGCTGGCAGGTTACTGGAAGGGGAAAGAGACCCCTGGCTTAGGTGAATGGATCATGCATGATGATAGAATCCCTGTTGACCAGTATGCCGCTATGGCTAAAGATTTTGATCCAGTGCAGTTCAATGCCGACAGAATTGTGAAACTGGCAAAAGATGCAGGGATGAAATACATTGTAATCACAGCCAAGCACCATGAGGGCTTTGCAATGTTTCACACCAAAGTGGATGATTACAGCATCTACTCTGCAACGCCATATCATAAAGATCCACTGAAAGCTCTTGCGGCGGCATGTAAAAAAGAGCATATGAGACTGGGCTTCTACTATTCTCAGAGTCAGGACTGGCATCACCCAGGCGGCAGGGCAATTGGAGGGCACTGGGACCCTGCACAGGATGGCAGCTATGACGCCTACCTTAAAAATGTTGCCATTCCACAGATTAAAGAGCTGTTCACAAACTACGGAAAAGTGTCTGTAATCTGGTGGGATACCCCTGTTGATATGACACCGGCACGTGCTGCCGAACTTGTTGCTCTGCTCAAAATGCAGCCAGGAATTATTAGCAACAACCGAATGGGTGGCGATTTTGCAGGCGATTACGATACACCTGAGCAGACTATTCCGCCAAATGGTTTGGGAAGAGACTGGGAAACGTGCATGACTATTAACGATACATGGGGATACAAGCGTGGAGATCACAACTTTAAATCTGCAACAACGCTCGTTCGCAACCTCATAGATATCGCCAGTAAAGGGGGTAACTACCTTCTAAATGTGGGTCCCACCGGGCTTGGTACAATTCCTGCTGGTGAGGTGAAGAGGCTGCACCAGATTGGGGCATGGATGAAGGTGAATGGCACAGCGATTTATGGCACCTCAGCCAGCCCGTTCAAGAAGCAGCTTCCATGGGGCCGATGCACACAGAAGCATGGACTGCTGTACCTTAGCGTTTTTAACTGGCCGTCCAATGGCAAACTGTTTGTACCAATCATTAATAAAAACGTATCTGCTCATCTGCTAATCGACAAGCGGAAGTCTCTCCCTGTCAGCTATGATGCATACGGTGCTACTATCACTCTTCCCGCATCAGAGCCAGATCCGATTGCAACAGTGGTTGTGCTAAATCCTGGAGGTGCTGTTGAAGTGGCACCTACTCCACCACTGCAGCAGGCAGCTGATGGTACTGTTACACTTAGTGCACCAGATGCTGACATTATAGGCTCAAATGCGCAGCTTGAGGGAGGAGCGGTAGAGGATATTGGCTACTGGACCAACCAGTCTGACTATGTGAAGTGGAACGTGAACATCAACAATCCGGGATCATTCAAGGTTGAACTAACCTACTCGTCAGAACCTGATATGTCTGGAAGCAGCTATACAATCTCAGTTGGGGATCAGAGCGTGTCTGGCACGATAGAACCCACGCAAAGCTGGGGCGATTACAAAACTGTGGAAGTGGGAACTTTATCGGTCTCAACCACAGGAAAAGTAACAGTGATGGTGAAAGCCACATCCATGCCTCATGGAGCTGTTATGAATCTGCAGAAGGTAGAGCTAATACCTGTCAGTTCCAATTAGCAGTCGGTAGCTACTCCCTTATCGTGATGTTAAAAGGCACGGTAAGGGAGACCACTCCTTTTTGTAATTAAGAACAGCAAATCAGTATTATCTGACTACTTCATGATGAAAACTTCATCCAAGTTTGGTACCACACCTCACCTTGAGGCTGCTGCTCAGATAATATATCGTATTTTTTGTTAATCTGTTTCTGAGCGTCAAGTAACTCCTGGCATTCTTTCTTTGCCAATAGCAGCTTCCGTTCTGCAACTGCGCACGCCTGTTTCGCAGTCTCGCAACGCTCTTCAGCCTGTTTTAGCTGAACGGTTATCTCATCCACACTTCCTCTGACTTTATTTGCCTGATACAAAGATTCATCCAGCTCATCAAAAGCATCGTTCGAAGCTTCAATCTCCGCCTTTGCAAGCCTGTAATCATGTTCACACTGTTCTCGGGCTGCTGTTGCCCTATCATAAACCTCTTGAAACGTCTCTCGCATCTGCTGGTAAGACTGAAGCATTTTCGGCTATCCCTGTTTAAGGTCGTTAGTTTAAGATTACCCTAAGCTAAGGGTGAAAATGTTAATTATCCATTAAATAGTCTATTTCTTCCTTTACCTGGGCACATTCTTCTCATACAAACAACTTCACGAATCCCCTATTTCCCAGTGTTCGATACTCATTTTGAAATACCCTCATTTTGCTAACGGTTCTGCTAACACCAGCAATTTACAATAGCAATGTAAGTTCGAAAACCAACACGAAAATCTGAGTTTCTAAACCAGGAAGATCAGTTTGCCGCAGGAGAGGAGGGATAGCATGACTGGTAAGATGCAGTTCTCTAAAAACACGCTAACCCTTCTGGCAACTGAAAACTTAACTGCCGATTGCATGCTACACCCTCAAAGCAGACAAAAAGCTGGAAGCTCAGATTTTACAAGCACACTTATGCGTCCGGATGTAGAAAGGATATCAAGAAATTGGATAGCTTAAATGTTTTAATCAACAGAATAGAAAGCCTTGAAGAGAGATGTGAAAGTGCAGAATCAAGATACGAAGATGCAGAAAAGCGATGTGAGAAGGCTCATGCACTCTACTCAACTGCTAATCGTCGCATGAAGTTTATGGGAAGCCTTGCAGCCTGTGCGCTTGTGGCAGGAGTGCTGATAAGCCCAGGTAACAAGGCTATTGCCCAGGGCTATGGTGAGAGTTTTCATCAACTAATAACTGATGTGAACGCGCTTAAGCAGAAGACACAGTTTATGAGCGTTAGTGGAAAAACAACCACCTTCACAGCCTGTAATGTTCAGATAGTGAACGGTCTGGGTGCCACAGATGGGAACCCAAATGACCCAACCAACAAAAATAACGATGCAGTCACTAATGGATTAGGAAACCTCATTATTGGATACAACTTCAATGAATTTAATAATGAGTCAGGTTCACACAATCTCATCCTGGGAGATGGAAATAGCTATCGCTCTTATGGTGGCATCTTAGCAGGCTTTGCTAATACAATTTCAGCTCCTTATGCTTCAATTACTGGTGGATATGGCAACATTGCGAATGGTATCTACTCATCAATCTCTGGAGGAGAAGATAATGAAGCATCAGGACAATCATCCTCTATTTTAGGTGGTCAACTGAACTATGCAAGTGCATTAACTACTACCATTTGTGGGGGGCAATTTAACTCGGCTACAGGATTTGCATCCTCTGTAGCTGCTGGATATTCCAACGAGGCAACTGGTGTCGATTCCTTGTGTCTAGGTGGCTATATGTGCGACGCAGCGGATGGATATAGTGCAGTCCTTGGGGGTGCGGGCACCACCCTAGAGTCTGGCAACGATTTCACTCACTACCCATAAATCACACTCAGTAATCCCTTGCTTGTACTTCACTTGCAAGGGATTTTTCCTGAAATTATAGTTTGCTTTAGATTAATTCCAGTTAGAAAGAAAGGATAAATAACCTGATGGACAAGTTTGCACAACTTGAAGATAGAATTGCAGAACTCGAAACAGTCTACGCTGAAACAGCTGAACGTTGCATAGTAGCTGAGACACGTTATAAGTTGAGTACTCGGCGGATGAAGATGTTGGGAGGTCTAGCAGCTTGTGCACTGGTGGCTGTAGTGGTTATCAGCCCAGGCAACAAGGCATTAGCACAGGGTTATGGTGAGAGCTTTTCCAAGTTAGTGGCCGATGTGAACACGCTCAAATCAGAGATGAGCACTCAGGAAAACAAGACCAAATACATGAGTACCTCGGGAACCACCACCACATTCACAGCATGCAATGTGCAGATTGTAAATGGGCTGGGTGCCACGAATGGAAACCCTAATGACCCATTTGACTTTACAAACGATACTGTTACCAATGGATTAGGAAACCTCATTATTGGTTATAACATGAATGTGGGCAATACAGAAACAGGTTCCCACAATCTTATCCTGGGAGATTTAAATAGCTACAGTTCTTATGGGGGCATAGTCGATGGCGATGAAAATACAATAAGTGGTCCCTATGCTTCAATTACAGGTGGCTATATGAACTCTGCATCTGGATTGTACTCATCAGTTAGTGGAGGAGCAGATAATATATCCTCGGCTAATGGAACCAGTATCTCTGGAGGATTTTTAAATAAAGCGAGTAATTTCTACTCTTCAGTTTCCGGAGGAGTGAACAATACGGCATCGGGGAATGGAGCTACCGTTTCCGGGGGTTATACTAACCTTTCTCAAGGTGATCAATCCTCAGTTTCAGGCGGTCAAGCAAACGACGCAGAATCTTCCACAACATCTATCCTGGGTGGAGCACATAATACAGCTACCGGATATACCTCATGTATAGCAGCAGGAGTATCCAACATCTCATCTGGAAACTATTCTTCCTGTCTTGGAGGGTATCTCTGCCGGTCTGACGACTCCTATAGTGCTGTCCTTGGAGGTTATAACTCCACTGTAAAAACTGGTGACGGATACACACATTTCCCATAAAATTACCAACATAAATCCATTGCGTTTGTAAACATGCAAGGAATTTTACCAGACTAGCAGTTTGCATTAAGCTAATTTAAACAATTAGAGAACGAAAGGAACTTTAACAAGTTGGACACGATTAAACAACTCGAAGATCGAGTAGCAGAACTCGAATCACTGTGTAGTGATATTGCAGGAAAGTATGTAGTAGCTGAGAAGCGCACAAAGCTTGTAACGCAGCGCGCAAAGATTTGGGGGAGTCTTGCAGCTTGTGCACTGGTGGCTGTAGTGGTTATCAGCCCAGGCAACAAGGCAATAGCTCAGGGATATGGTGAGAGCTTTTCCAAGTTAGTGGCCGATGTGAATGCACTTAAGCAAAAGACACAGTTTATGAGTGTGAATGGAAAGACAACCACATTCACTGGATGCAATGTGCAGATAGTGAATGGGCTGGGTGCCACCGATGGAAACCCTAATGACCCATTTGACTTTAAAAATGATGCTGTGACGAACGGGTTAGGAAACCTCATTATTGGTTATAACTTACATGGAATTGGTGATGGACCTCAAACAGGATCTCATAATCTAATTCTTGGAGATGGAAATGGCTTCACTTCCTATGGCGGCATAGTAGACGGGGAATTTAACACAATTTCTGGCCCTTACGCGTCAATCACAGGTGGTTCATCTAACACTGTTACAGCAGAATACTCTTCTATTACCGGCGGTGCATTCAATAAGGCAGCTGGCTTTAACTCCACTGTATCAGGTGGATATGCAAATAACGCTAGTGGATCCTACTCATCAGTTTCCGGGGGAGAATATAATTTGGCATCCGGAGAGGGATCCGAAGTGTCTGGAGGTTATGGTAATACCTCATCAGCATCTGAATCCTCCGTGTCAGGAGGTTATTTGAATGTCTCTGAAGGAAATCAGTCCTCAGTTTCAGGTGGACAAGGAAACTATGCTTCTGCGTCCGCAGCAGCAGTCTCTGGTGGATCTAATAACACAGCTACAGGATTTGCCTCTAGTATAGCTGCTGGATATTCCAATATCGCATCTGGAGAAATTTCCTCCTGTCTGGGAGGATATCTATGCAGGTCAGATGATCCATTCAGTGCTGTCCTTGGAGGTTATAACTCCACTGTAAACACTGGTAATGGATACACACACTTCCCGTAAACACCACCGTCTAATCCCTTGCTTGTACATCACTTGCAAGGGATTATCCAAAACAATTCTACATTGCACTAACTCCATTTTCTCTTGAGAAAGGATCGATAAACTGATGGAAAAGAATACATACTATGACGAAAGACTTGCAGAACTGGAAGCAATATGCGCTGAAACCGCTGAACGTTGTATAGCAGCCGAGAAACGCTATTGTTTGAGTACACGACGGATGAAACTGATGGGAGGTCTGGCTGCATTTGCATTGGTGGCGGGAATGCTGATAAGCCCTGGCAACAAGGCAATAGCTCAGGGATATGGTGAGAGCTTTTCCAAGCTAGTAGCTGATGTAAATACACTTAAAAGTGAAATGAGTACTCAGGAAAACAAGACAAAGTACATGAGTACATCTGGGACCACCACGACTTTCACAGCATGTAATGTGCAGATTGTGAATGGGCTGGGTGCCACCGATGGAAACCCTAATGATGTCTCAAATGTCTATAATGATGCAGTCACTAACGGTTTGGGAAATCTCTTTATTGGATACAACTCTATAGGAGGTGGATATAATACAGGTTCCCATAATCTTATCCTTGGAGATGGAAATGGCTACACCTCTTATGGCGGAATCGTATCAGGAAAATTCAACACAATCGCAGCACCTTACGCTTCAATTACTGGTGGGATTTCTAATATCGCGGATGGGAATTACTCATCAATCACTGGAGGTGACGCGAATACTGCAAATGCACAATTTTCCACTGTTACATCTGGCGAAGGAAACACAGCTGATGGAACAGCGTCATCAATCTCAGGAGGATCATATAATCATGCAACAGGACTTGCATCCAGTATAGCCGGAGGAGCTAATAACTTGTCTCCAGGAATGAATTCTTCCTGTCTTGGCGGGTATATCTGCGAGTCAGATGATCCCTACAGTGCTTGCCTTGGAGGTTATAACTCCACTGTTAACACTGGTAACGGATACACTCACTTCCCATAAACACTAACCATTGATCCCTTGCTTGCACCTCACTTGCAAGGGATTATTCATAACATTTCTGGATTACACTGGATGAATATTCCCTCAAAAGAAAGGAGCAGTATCATGATGGATAAAATTGCACAACTAGAAGATAGAATTGCAGAACTAGAAGCAATATGCAGCGAGATCACCGAAGAGTGTGTAGTCTCATTAAAGCGCAATAAACTGAGCACACAACGTGCGAAGATATGGGGCAGCATTGCAGCATGTACACTGATAACGGGAATGCTGATAAGCCCAGGAAACAAGGCGATTGCACAGGGATACGGCGAGAGTGTTCATCAGCTCATAACTGATTTAAATACACTTAAAAGTGAAATGAGTACTCAGGAAAACAAGACAAAGTACATGAGTACATCTGGGACCACCACGACTTTCACAGTATGTA
>JAJZFJ010000028.1:1650-14463 GCA_021805395.1 bacterium | reverse complement strand
GCATTCTCTGCAATCTGACGCAGTGGCTCTTCCAGTGCGCGACGAACGATTGCTACGCCATGCTTCTCGTCCTCACCCTCACCGAGCTTGTCGGTAAGTGATGACTGGATGTTGAGCAGAGCAACACCGCCGCCTGAGACGATGCCTTCTTCCACTGCTGCACGGGTTGCTGAGAGAGCATCCTCAAATCGGTGCTTCTTCTCTTTCAGTTCGGTCTCAGTGGCTGCACCAACTTTGATAACGGCTACGCCGCCAGCAAGCTTTGCAAGTCTCTCCTGAAGTTTTTCCTTATCGTAAGAGCTGTCGCTCTCTTCCACCTGGCGTTTAATCTGGCTGATGCGTCCCATGATGGCATCTTCTGATCCGTCACCGTTGATGATGGTTGTCTGATCCTTGCCAACAAGCACGCGCTCTGCCTTGCCAAGATAGGTTACGTCGATCTTGTCAAGCTTAAGTCCAAGGTCATCGCTGATGAACTTGCCGCCAGTGAGGATAGCAATGTCTTCCAGCATAGCCTTGCGTCTGTCGCCAAAGCCAGGAGCCTTCACTGCAACGCTGCTGATAATGCCTCGTATCTTGTTGAGTACGAGTGTTGCGAGAGCCTCACCATCGACATCTTCAGCAATGATAACCAGTGGGCGTCTCTGCTGTGCAACTGCCTCAAGAATTGGAAGCATATCGGCTGCAGCACTTATTTTCTTCTCATAGATCAGGATGTATGGATTCTCCAGGGAAGCTTCCATTCTCTCTGGGTCTGTTGCGAAGTAAGGGCTGATATAGCCTTTATCAAACTGCATTCCGTCCACATAGTCTGTGTAGGTCTGAAGAGATTTGGACTCTTCTACGGTGATGACGCCGTCTTTTCCAACTCTCTCAATTGCATCGGCTACCAGTGTGCCAATTTCAGGATCGTTACCAGCAATGCTTGCAACGTTTGCAACCTTGGCTTTGTCATCTGCAACACCAACAGAGATTTTCTTGAGTTCAGTGATTGCATGCTCAACTGCAAGATCAATCCCTTTCTTTACAAGCAGGGGGTTACCACCAGCTGCCACATATCTGAGGCCTTCGTTAACAATCGACTGTGCGAGTACTGTAGCTGTTGTGGTTCCATCACCTGCGACATCGTTGGTCTTGCTGGCAACTTCTTTCACGAGCTGTGCACCCATATTCTCGTATGGATCTTCAAGCTCAATCTCTTTTGCAACAGTCACACCGTCTTTGGTGATTGTAGGTGAACCCCACTTTTTGTCAAGAACAACGTTTCGACCTTTAGGTCCCAGCGTTACTTTTACTGCATTGGCAACTGCATTCGCACCACGCTCTAGTGCGCGGCGTGCCTCCTCATCAAACTTTAACATTTTTGCAGCCATAAAAAATTCTCCTCTTCAGAATGTGTATGATTATCTACTACTCAAGAATAGCGAAAATCTGATCCTCTTCAAGCAGCACATAGTCTGTGCCATCAATCTTGACTTCTGTACCGCCGTACTTTGAGTAGACAACCTTATCATCGACTTTAACAGTTAATGGAATAACCTCACCGTTATCTAACACCTTCCCATTTCCAACGGCGATAACAATTCCCTCTTGCGGTTTCTTCTTCGCGCTATCTGGCAGGAAGATGCCGCCTGCGCTCTTCTCTTCGCCTTCTGAGGGCTTAACGACAACCTTGTCGCGCAACGGTCGCAAATTCATCAGTCTCCTCCTGGAAGCTCAGGGATTTCCCTGCGATGTGTTTGGCACTCGCATATTGAGAGTGCTAGTTTAGGTTACCGAATATCCGTGAATGTTGTCAAGGACTAACCAGAAATGTAATTCAGCAAGACTATGTGATTGACTCCTGTCAGTCTCATTACTATGCTGGTACGGTTCCTGAAAGCATACTCAAGCTGTGGATAGAGAAGTGCAATGGCAGAAATAGCCCAACCATGCTATGTGACAATGAGGGAGATGGCACGTGGCCCAGGAAAGTACCTGCTTTGTAAACATGTGTAACTGATGGGAGATGGTGTGCGGAGAAAACAGGACTGTCAGCTTATTGATTACATTCTGTTAGTAGTTGAAATCAGAAAAAAAGCTGAACTTACCCCTCAATCCATACAGGTACACACGAATAATACCGATACTAAAAAATCATAATGAAATGTTGTATTTAGACACGTCTAGAATGTTAGTAAGCTTTGAATCCGGAGGAATAACAAATGAAGATAAAACTGTGTATAGAGAGCTGGGTACTGCTAACAATTGGTTCAGCTGATCTTATAAGCACTATACTGTTTATTGAGAAGCATGGTGCATCTGAAGCTAACCCTCTATTCAAAGCATATTGGGAAATGGGATTGGGAGCTTTTATTCTAGCAAAGTGTATCTGTGTTATCGGTCCGGTACTTGTGATGGAATGGGCAAGAAGACGGAATCCCCGATTCGTGAGAATGGCGATGCGAACCGCCATTGTAGGTTATGCCCTGTTCTATGGTGTTGGTGTGGTGCATCTAAATAATCATGGCAGCAGTGCTTCGGGGGATGAGATGATTAGTGCTGCACGCAGAAGCGACATAATGGCGAGAATCTCGTTTAACAGGCACAGCTATATTGAAGGATTAGACGGTACTTCGCTGAACTGGAAAGCGCTGGCTGGGTCTATGGCTGCGTACCATGATGGCATGTTGACAACTATCAAGACCCATATATCTAAAACCAGTTTTTAGTTTTCAGTCTCATTCTGGACATCACCCTCCGATTCCAGAATGAGCACATCTTGCGCCTGGCGTCCTTTTGGCGTGTCTATGCTGATATACTTGACGAGCTGTCCTTCTTTAAGCGTTTTGTAACCTTCATCAATTATTTTGCTATAATGCACAAACACATCAACACCATCCTCTGCAACAATAAAGCCATAACCTTTAGCATTATTGAACCATTTAACAATTCCATGAGACATCTGGTTCAATCCTTTCATAATAGGGTCTTCCAGTAATTCACTATTTGCCACTCTCATCTCCTGTTAATGTCTGGTGAGATGATCACCTTGCTTAAACTGCAGATATATCTAAACTTCCTCAAAACAACCACTAGAAGTCTCGCCTAAACCTTAATCACTATATAATTTCAGATTCACCCAAACATTGTAAGTCATAATAAGGTGAAATTCAATAAATAATGCCTGATCATTGTAAAAACTGGTATCAATACTTTGATTATGTTCTGATGAACATCCAGCGATTTCCTGGATAACATGGAATAACAATAGGATAAGTTTATTCAGAAACCATTCGCCACACTTGCAAACCCCTGTTTACCTTTTCGTTAATGTTTGTCTAATATAGGAGAATGGTACTTAGGGGCGAATAGAATAACAATCTTATGATTTAATCGCTAATTATAACATTATTCCTGGAGTTCTGAATAGCACAGGCTTATGATATAGTATGGGAGGTCAACTGATCTTTAGTTAAGCATACGTGCAACTATGATAGAAGTTTACTGCGCAATTGATATTCGTCTTGGGACAGGATAAAACAGGGCACTTTAAATGCACTCCAGTGGTATACTATTATATAGATGTTTGATGAGCAGACCGATGATTTGAGTTGTATTCATCATGCAGTTATTAACTCACCAAGTTTAAGAGGAGCATCCATACCATGGCAATTTCAGAAACTGAGGTAACCACAGGGATTACTCTCTCTGAGCGAGCAGCTCAGGAGATCACTGGTTTGTTAGAGCGACAGGGACAGACAGACGCAGCACTACGTGTCTTTGTTCAGGGCGGTGGTTGCTCGGGACTTAATTACGGAATGGCAATTGATGCTGACTCCGACGAAGATGATTTTACATTTATGTGTCATGGAGTGAAGGTTGTTGTAGAACCAGTCTCCATAAACTACATAAAGGGTGCGACCGTAGACTATGTTGAGGATGTAATGGGTGGTGGTTTCAAAATTGATAATCCAAACGCCATCAAATCCTGTGGTTGTGGAAGTTCCTTCTCCACAGAAGATGCCGCTGAACCATCCTCTGGTGGATGTGGATCAGGATGTGGCTGCCACTAATTCTCTTCTGTAAAGCCAAAACATAAAAAGCCGCTCTCAACGAGAGCGGCTTTTTTGATGATTGAAGCAGGTCTATTTTGCGAGGGAAACCTCTGCTTCCACAGCACCAATTGCCTCTACTTCCACGCCCGGTACTATCTCCGTGTATGCAATCACTGGGAGTGCGGGAAGCGATCTCTCAATCAATCTGCGCATCGGAAGTCTTATCTGACCCGAACAGACAAGAACAGGCATGTATCCCTGATCCATTCCATCCTCAAGCAGACGGTTCATACCTTCAATCATACTTTGTGCCATCCTCGTGTCAATCGCCAGCATTAATCCAGATGGAGTATTCTGAATGGAACTTCGAAGCTCCTGCTCCAGCGATGGTGCAAGTGTGATTACGTGCAGTATTCCATCTTCACTTTGTAGGGTGCGACATATCTGACGGGACAGGGCACCTCTCACAAACTCTGTGAGAGCATCCAGATCTCTCGTCCGTGGTCCCTGATCAGCCAGGGTTTCAAGGATTGTGGTGAGATCTCTAACTCCCACACGCTCTCTTAGTAGGCACTGCATAACCTTCTGTACCTCACCCAGGGTAAGAACGTTGGGCAAGAGTTCGTCGACAGCGGCTGCATCAGTCCTCTTCACATGATCTATGAGCTTTTGTGTCTCCTGCCGTGTTAACATCTCAGCAGCATTCTGCTTGATCACCTCTGTTAAATGTGTCACCAGTACTGTGGAGCATTCAACTGTAATGTATCCTGCCATCTCTGCCCGTTCTTTAAGTGATCTCTGGATCCACAGAGCAGGTGTGCCAAGGGCAGGTTCCGTTGTGGGTGTACCCTGGATAGGAGTTTGCACTACGCCGCTATCCAGTGCCAGAATACAGTGAGGTAACAACTCGTGCTGAGCTACAACAGCCCCACGGATCTTGATCTGGTACTGGGTAGATTTGAGCTGCAGATTATCCCTAATTCGCACTGTAGGCAGAATGATGCCAAGTTCCAGAGCGATCTGCTTACGTATATTGGTCACCCGCTCGGCAAGGTCACCGCCCTCCTCAGCAAGGGCAAGCACCACAAGGTTACTGCCTAGTTCAAGCTCAACCGTCTCAACTCCCAGAAGCGGCATAACAGATTCTGGACCGGTGGGCGGAAGTGCTTTCGTTCGTCTTTCCATCTCGATCTGCTGTTGCTTAACCAGGTTGACTTCCTTCTCTTTCTTCATGAGGAAGAATGCTCCAGCTCCCATGGCAGCAGAGGCAATTAACAGCTGCAGTTTTGGGAAGCCAGGAAGAAGTGTGAGAAAAAGCAGTAGTCCTGAAACGATCATTAAAGGACGAGGACGGCCGAGCAGCTGTCCAATGAAATCATGCCCCAGGGTTTTATCGTTACCTGCTCTGGTGACTATAAGACCAGTTGCTGTGGAGATAAGGAGTGCTGGAATCTGGCTGACAAGTCCTTCACCAATGGTTAGCAATGTGTAGGTTTGAAGTACACTCATTACATCTCCACCGCGTGAGAGACCCATTGCAAATCCACCGACAACGTTTATGATGATGATCAGGATTGCGGCAATTGCATCACCACGAACGAATTTACTGGCTCCATCCATTGCTCCGTAAAAGTCAGCTTCAGACTGTACCTTTTTCCTGCGTGCTTTTGCCTGCTCTTCATTGATTAAGCCGGCATTCAGATCTGCATCAATTCCCATCTGTTTGCCTGGCATTGCATCCAGTGTAAACCTTGCTGCAACTTCAGCCACACGGCCCGCACCATTTGTAATAACCACAAACTGAACGACTATCAGAATTAAAAAAGCTATAATACCAACAATGTAGTTTCCACCAATAACGAACTTTCCGAACGCTTCTATAACCTGTCCAGCTTGTCCACTTGAAAGTATCAGCTTGGTAGCAGCAACATCCAGAGACAGGCGAAAGAGGGTCATTATGAGAAGCAGTGATGGAAATATACTGAACTCCAGAGGTTCCGTTGTATAGAGTGCAACAATGAGCACAGTAACCGATCCCGTGATGTTCAGAACCAGCATTGTGTCTAGAAGCCAGTCTGGCAGGGGGACAATTAGCATCGCCATGATTGCTACCAGAAGAGTAGCGATAAGCATATCGCTATTTTTGCCAATTCGCTGAAGCATGGGGCTAATACGCGCTATGTTAGCTGCACCTGGGGATGCCATAAGTGGATCTTCTCCTAATAGTTAACAGGAAAAAGGAAATTTGAACCTTATGAAGGGTATCTCTATTATAGGCAGTTCGTTTGAAACTCTTGAGGGTGATGATTCAGATGGAAGGCATAGGAGATACTATTCAGCTGTGCATGGCTTATTTCCTAACGGTTTCATTTCCATAGTGCTATGAAACGAAACTTACCGAAACTGATATTAGTGTCGGTTCATTGGGGACGCATGAAGTGTCGTATACATAGAAACAGGCAGTTTATAGTCTCAAATTGTCAACTATCAGCATTAGATATTAGCGTTGAGAATTGTGAGTAATATCTGGGTAAATGAATATTACTGTACCGTTTGATCACGAATCATATTTTACGTTTAGTTTTTTCAATGGGCAGCATCTCCCTCCCGTTCGATGGTTTCGCCTGACGGTTGTCTGAATGACAAGGTTGCCTGACTAACATCTGCCAGAATTGAAACGTAATCAGATAATAGTTATATCCAAAAAAAAATAATCCTGAAGTGCAACTTTCTACGGAAAACTACTGTCATGTCTAGTATGGATAAATTTAAATCTCAGATGGTTTCGATCCGGAGGGGAAGAGAGCATTATCTGCCCTCACATCCCACAGGATGCAGGGGATATATTAGAAAAGGAATGCAACGCAGCCTCTGTCACGCATGTCATCACCTACACCTTGTGTACGGTGATGATTTCACGACTGATTGACCCGCTTCATGCCATCTGGCAAAGCGGGTCAAAATGTTTATACTGCTTGATTGGAAGGCTAACAAACCTAACCAGCCGAGAGAGGGGACACTAAAGTGATCAATCAGGAAGTGCTTGTACTAAATAGCGATTACGAACCACTTAATGTATGCACTGTACATCGTGCAATAGTGATGGTATATATGGGGAAAGCTGAAATCCTTCACGAAGATCCTGATCAAGTACTTCATAGCGTCAATCACTCTTTCACTATGCCTGTAGTGGTAAAACTCCGCAATCAGGTACGTCGCCCACAGCCGGAGTTGAAGTTATCCAGAAGAACGATTTTTGCTCGAGATAATTTCACCTGTCAGTACTGTGGGATCTGTACAAAAGACCTTACACTTGACCACGTTATTCCAAGACGTGCAGGCGGACCTGCCACATGGGATAATCTCGTGACATGCTGTAGAAAATGTAATATTAAAAAAGGCGATAAGTTAGCCCACCAGCTTGGTATGAAGCTAATGAAACAGCCTCGCAGACCAAGATATACTCCATATATCAGTCTCACCAAGTATCTTACGGGAAGAAAGAACAGCGTGTGGAAAGACTATCTGCCATCTTTTCAGGATATTACAGTGGATTAACATAAAGCACGTAATCATAAAGAAAATCGCATGGGGAGTATTCCCCATGCGATTTTCATTTTACTCTAAGCTAGCTTCGTGCTGCTATTTCACAGAGACCAGATTGGTTTGTGTAGAGAGAATGATTGTGATAGGGTTAAGCTGATTGGCATTGTTGCTGGCACCAAAGCCGCCACCATATCCTCCAGGTCCTCCCATCATTCCGGGACCACCCATCCCAGGACTCCCCATTCCACCGGGTCCCATCAAGCCACTTCGTTTACCTCCGAAGCCACCGGGAGCACCTTGAGGGCCACCATAGCCCGGAGGGGGTCCGCCGCCGTAGCCTGGAGGTGGTCCACCATAGCCACCTGGTGTGCCGCCGTATCCGGGAGGTGGCCCGCCAGGAGCGCCGCCGTAGCCGGATGGTCCACCGGGACCGCTCATGCCGCCGGGCATCATCCCTTTGCGTCCGCCAAATCCACCTGGACGGCCGCCCATCATGCCTTGAGGGCCTGCGGGTCCCATTGGGCCCGCACCGCCATAGCCGGTGTTGCTGGATGAAGCTGTGTAGCTGGCGGGATTAACTGTGGTCTGACCTTTTACAATGAGATGCTCTACAATGCATACTACACGACCAGCAGTGTATGCAAAGTATATATCTCTGTGAAGAACCAGGTTTGCGGACTGAATTGGAATGGACCCAACCATCAGATACTTGGGTATCTTGAGACCACCATTGGCCAGGTCGAAAGTCTGCTCGATTTTAGCAGTAGGATATCCGTTCTGCCATTCAAGATCTACCAGCTTGCTCTTTAGCGTTACTGGATGTGGAATGCTGAGCACTAAACCTGGGATGAGAAGCAGCTGTCGTGGAGATATCCAGCTTTGCCCTACTTCAACAGGAGCCTGAGGAAGAGTTGGAAGGTTCAGGCTTGCACCAATTGGCACACCATTTTCCGAGAGCGCAATCAAGGCCAGTATCTGGGGATATGCATAGTGCTGATTCCCCTGAGAATCCAGTACCTGATATACAGATTCAGACAACTCGTCAGATGGAATAGTTGTATCTCTGCCACCTTCAGTAAGGGAGAGATTGGTTAGCTTGTTCCTGATCAATGCCTCACTGCCATTTTCAATGGACATGAGCATTTGGCTTTTTGCGGATGCAAGAGGAATATTCGCACTCACACCTGCATCAGAATAGGCACCTTCAATTGCTGAAGTTGAATCGATACTGTAGTTGAAATGGTAGCCAGTGGGGTAGTGGTATCTCATTCTCAGAACCTTGGGTCCGTTATGAATGATGTTTGCTACATTTACCTTCACTTCACTGGTAGATGCGATTTGTGTATAATCCTTACCACCGTTAGCAGAAGGAGTGAAAAGCTCTGCCATGATGGTATGTTCGCCATCAGATACACCCAATGCTTTCGTGTTCCAGTCGTATACAAAATCGGACTGGTTGAAATTATCATTTGGACGTGTGGCGGACACAAACCTTCCATCCACAAAAATTGCAACATAGGCACCAGGTCCAATGCTGTCTCTTGGAATTTTTACTGCAACAGTTTCACGAACAGTTGCTCCATTAGGTGGCATCTGGATGGTAAAAGGTGCTCCCTGAGCGTAGCTTTTAGTGGATAACCCAGCTAACATCCCTGTTAATAACAGGCATGAAGTTATTGACAATGCATTACGGCAGGACATAGATATTCCCCCATGAGATTGACGGAGCGGACGATTGAAAAGTTTAACATAATTCTGACTAGAAGTCAACAAAATTCTCCTTACTCACTCAGATGAGGAGTAGTTCATGGTGATGTATCAGCACAGCTATCGTAATATTTTTGGATGGCTCATGATCAACCATCATATTTTCTTGTGCAGTCTGTTATGCAGATAACGATGAAGATCTCAATACGGCGGTGATGCACTTATATCTATTATGTACTAAATATGGATGAAAGTGTTCACAACTGTGAAGAACTGAGATTGAATTGCTGCGGGATAGTTTACATTATCGAACTATCACACAAGACTTTTGGAGGGTTACCATACATTTAAGACCACTGAAATAACACATTTAGTTTGAAACACCCTGTATTTGTGAGCAGCAGTTATATTTATCGTTGTAATCGACAGATGCCTCATCGTGCGGGGCGATCCTCGCTATAACGTTTCATGTGTGGGAATAGGGAGATTAACTGCCTGAAGAATTAGGCAATCCACAGTTGTAGAGGGGAAGCAGTTCTTTTACACTTTTAAGCACAGACCGTACGATCGCCTGTTCTCCAAGTTTTAACAGTTTCTTTCCAGCTAACTCAATGCCAAAAACTGCATGTTGAGATTTAATCTTGCGTAATCTGTCAGATAGATCAATAATATGCAGCTCATCCGCTTTGCTAACCATATCGGGAATACTGTAAGATTTGATTGCAGGATGATTCAACAGATGTTCAGATATTTCTGAGGCGTTCGAGCAGAGAGCTTCAGCAAATTTCAATTTGTCTTCTGCATAGTCCTCAACAAATACAGTGGTTCTCAATCCCTCTCCACTCAAAGCTACTCTAAAATGAACAGTTGGCTTGTATGCACGTTTTGTTCGTGCGAATGCTACCCACGTGGTTACAGGAGGGTTTACTGTTCGGCGCAGATGTTTTGCCAGGTGAATGTAGAGATCTTCTCCTGTCAGTTTGGATAGCGGCTGAATCAATGACTCCCCAAGCCTGAGAAGTTTTGGGCTTATTTCTGATCTTAATCTTGTCATCCTGTCAGAAAAAGCTGGTATCTGGAATATCTCGAGATCACTCACTCTGAACAGGGGATCAGATACCTCTGATTGCTCCACTTTAGACCCTTTCTGAGTGTACTGAACCGGATTGTGCGAACTCAAGAGACTCATCTACGGTTGCAGCATACTGCTCCCACATCCCTTTAACGTTAGCTTCCAGTACATCTCCCGAATGGGCATAGAAGCGATATCTCAGTACAAGGGGACTGTCAGGCGTGATTGAAATGGGATCTTCCTGGAAGAGACCATAATTAGGTGAGAAAGGACCATAATCTCTCGTGAACCATGGGGTAGGGAAACTTGGATTTTCAGGATGATCGAATACAGCTAAGCCACAGTTGATTCTGCCTAATACTCCGGAACTATCCAGCCATTCAGACTTCTGACGGTAAGTTCCCTTTTCATTTGTTTTTCCGGAAGCATTTGTAATTGTGCCACCAGACTTCACCGAGAGAGATTCTGCTATACGAATATGGGGCAGACCTGCCTCATTTGTTGGATGAAGTATGACTTCCTTGTCAGAAGCAGTTTTGAGAGTGAGTTCAAGATCGAAAACCCTGCTTTGAACGGGTGTATCGTGGAATGTGAATGTTCGGATATCAGTTAGTAGATGGTTGCCTTCATGGGTTATCCAGTGGTTCTCCTCTGTGAAAGAAGCTGTTTCCGAAGTTGAAGAGATATTTAGAAACGATTGATGAACTATTTTACCGCTGTTATGCCGTTCCTGCCAGAAATCAAAATCGTTAACTCGTCCATGCCCAATCCATATTCCATGATGGTTCCGATGATCTGTTGGACTATTCGCCAGTAAAGAGAGACCATTTGCAGCCCGTAACGGATAGAGATGGGGATGATACTGGTCAGGATTGAAGTCATATCTTGCTGCTTCAATGCCACCAATCAAAATTATCAGCTCAAACTTTTCTTCTATAATCTCTACCATAATTGACCCCTCATTGATGTAACCATTATAGATAGTATACCCTTCAAGGATATTATGATGCCTCAATTATCAATATAAATTAAGTATTTCCCATATGATGAATGCAGAGGACGCGATTAATAACCTCGATAGTTGTATTGTAAGGTACATGATGAATAGTAGAAACTGTGAAATCTGCGTGTTTTCGTATTTTAGGCTGAGACGATTGGGTTTGAAGTTTGTGCTGTATTTGAAAGGTATTAATTATCAAAGCCAAAGTGGCTGCCAGTTTGAACCATTGTCATAAACTGGCAGCCACTGCTTTCACTATTATTTACTACACTCACTTTACATGTCAGTACCATCAATATAGAACTGACCCCTGTTCGCATTACTTCTGTCTAGTAAGGGAGAGTGAGCTTGGGACGGTCTGCGAATGTAGGCCGCTGGGGAGGGTTGGTTTCCAGCTGCTGTAGCGCTACTTCAATGGCCTTATCCAGCTGAGGGTCTCGTCCATTTGCATAATCCTGCGGGGTGATGTCTATGTCTATGTCAGGATCAGTTCCATAGTTTTCCACTCCCCAGCCCACATCGTTAAACCAGAATGAGAACTCAGGCTGCGTCGTCATTGCACCATCTGCGAGTGAGTTTCGCGGGCCAATTCCTATGACGCCTCCCCATGTACGCTTGCCAATGAGGGTTCCGAGTTTCATTAGCTTGAAGCAGTGGCTGACGATGTCTCCATCTGAACCTGCAAACTGGTTTGTAATGCCAACAAGCGGTCCTGGTACACTATATGAAGGGTAAACTTCGGGTGCACCCCAGCGTGTGAGGTCATAGCCTAACGGCCGTCGGGCGAGCTTTTCGAGCAGAAGCTGCGATACGTGGCCGCCTCCATTGTAGCGGACGTCTACAACAAGACCGTCTTTAATGGATTCCACCATCCAAAGTCGGTGGAATTCAGCGAAGCCATGGCTCATCATGTCGGGAATATGGAGGTATCCTAGTCGTCCGTTTGAGAGACTGTGAACCTTCCTGCGGTTTGTCTCTACCCATTCACGATAGCGTGCACCTTTTTCCGAGCGCAGTGTTTTAACGATAATCTCACGTTCAGCGCCATCAGCATTTGCAATAGTTAAGGAGACCTCTGTATCAGCCAGATTTAGCAGGAGCTCCTGTGGCAGCGTGTTTTTATCGAGACGTTGACCATTTATAGCTAAGAGTCGATCACCCGCATTCACTCCGGCTCCTGCCCCTCTGAGTGGGGAATCTGCTCCTTCCTCCCCGGCGGTTCCCTGAACAATATGCGAAAAGAGATACGAATTGGTCTCTTCGTGATAATCGTAATCTGCACCCAGAAAACCGATTGGGTAAGATGGCTCCTTGCGATAGTCGCCGCCAAACTCATAAGCATGGGAGGTACCCAGTTCTCCCTGCATTTCCCACATTAGGTCTGAGAATTCGGAGCGTGTGGATACTCTTTCGAGAAGTGGTTCATACCTGTGCCAAACTTTGTCCCAGTC
>JAJZFJ010000028.1:0-1640 GCA_021805395.1 bacterium | reverse complement strand
CACTCAACTCCAGACATATCTTCCACCCAGAAAAACTCTTTCTGAAGCTGCCAGGCCTCTTTGGCCATCTGTCTCCATTCGAGTGCCGGGTCCACAAGTGTACGTATGCGGCTGAGATCAACAATTCCACTTTTCCTGCCTGGTTCATTTGGAGCTTTTGCATTGACTTTGCTTCCAGATTTAACCAGTCTGATTTGATCTCCCTGATGAATGAGCGTCATTTTCCCATCACCAGACACGTCGAAACCACTCACTCCCTGTGCTATCACCTCGGAGCTTGCACTTGAAAGGTCATAGCAGTGCAAATCTCCTGCCTCATGCTCCTCAGTATGTCCTGAATGGAATTCAGCATGAATTGGATGCTCCAGGATGAGTACTTTACCATGCAACCCTGTTATTTTGATGTATTTACCTTCAGGCATGGGGAATGCAGTAACTCTTGCAGCGATGTCAGTGAAATCTATCTCAACAGGTTTGACAGCTTTGCCTTCAGTCTCATTCTCATTGGGATCTCCCTCCTTCTTTTCACTTTTATCCTCTTCCTCATCAGATTTTGGAAGAGTGAAAGGTGAAGGAGTAGTGGATTTTAGTGGGATGAGATACGGCTTTATACCTTTAGGAAACCCAAGATCAAAATGCAGTGCATCATACATAGGATTGAAAACGCGGGTGCCAAGGAAGTAAAGGTACTCACCATCCGGATCGAAAGACGGCTCCATGTCGTGCAGGGCTGGCTCTGTTACTGTATGGGTCATCTGCTCAACGCTGTCCCATATTTTGATTGCTGCCTGCTGAGGATTGGTTGGGAACCCGTATGCTGCCCACCTTCCATCTGTTGACCATGTCATGCCACGCACCGTTCCATAGCCGTTTCTGTCGCACTCAATCATTGTCTCGGTAGCAATGTCAATACAAAGCAGCTCATTTCGATGATTTGCTATCAGCACTCTATCGTTATCCGGTGCTTTAAGCAGTGCAGTTGGCCTGCCTATATCAAACTGTGATAGTCTCTTCACAGGCTCATTAGGTGAATGAACTTCTAAAAACTGAACACCATCCACATCGGTGACAGTGAGTGTACGTACTCCATCTGTGAGCCATTGAGTATTTCGGTATCTGATAGGTGCTCCATTACTGTTCTGTTCTTTTACTGCACCTTCAAATGCACTCATGGTGAAGCTGTGACCTCTCACAGTGAGCGCAAGTTTTTTTCCTTTTGCATCCATTTGTACAGACTCAAGATACTTATTCGTCTCTACAAACTTGCGCTGGCGCAGTGTTCTTGGACTGTGATACTCGATCTCAACCAGGCGGCTACTGTTACTAACTGGATCATAAACATAGATATCTGTTCCAGCATGGTATACAATTCGCTTGCCATCTGTGGAGGGCAAACGAACATAAAAATCTTTGTGAAACGTGTGCTGTGTGAGATCAGTGCCATCAGGTGTAGTTGAATAGATATTGCCAATTCCTTCATGATCTGAAAGGAAGTAGATACGGTCACCTATCCAAAGTGGGCGGTTGGGATTGCTTTTTAAGCTGATGAGGCGGTGGAATTCACCATTTCCCGTGTTGTCAATCCAAAGGTCCCCCGCCGTTCCTCCACGGTACCGTATGCATTTTGCTGCATCATTATT
>JAJZFJ010000274.1 GCA_021805395.1 bacterium | reverse complement strand
ATGGATCGACTGTGGTACAGCGGACGAGTTGCTGCCTGTTTCACGAAGGTTTCATCAGCACCTGGAATTTACAGGATATGGGCATCAATATCATGAGGCAAATGGACATCATACCTGGCCATACTGGAACAGAGCATTGCGAAGGGTAATGCCAGAGCTTAACTGTTATCTCGAATTGCAAGGAGACTAGGGTTTGGAAGAAGTAGATCTGTTTGTAATTGGTGGTGGATCAGCAGGAATGAAAACTGCCAGAACAGTAGCAAAAATGGGATACAAGGTTGCTGTTGCTGAAGCAAAAGAGACGGGTGGTGAATGTTTCTGGGCGGGCTGTATTCCAACAAAAGCCTTATTGCGAGCAGCCAGCGTGTGGCAGATGGTACGTGAAGCTTCCGAATTTGGGATCCATGCTGGAGAACTGCATGGAGATTTTTCTGAGGCAATGGCCTATAAAAAGAGGATCATGCAAAAACTGGCAGGCGATTCTCCAAAGGATGCCGGCTTATCTAAGCTGGGAGCGCTCTACTTTAATGAAAAAGCAAGCTTCGAAAGTGCTAATGAAATTCGGGTTGGCAGTCAGGTTATTCAAGCTAAAAAAGTGCTTATTGCTACAGGAACTGACCCATCTATCCCTACAATTCCAGGGCTTATTGAGGCAGGCTTCATTACTAACAGGGAAGCAGTTGATCTGGAATATCTCCCCAAACAGATTGCGATTATTGGAGGCGGACCTATTGGTCTGGAGTTTGGACAGATATTTCATCGCTTTGGAGCAGCTGTCACCATTATAGAGAGTGCATCTCATGTTTTGCCTCGAGAAGATTCCACAGTAGCGATGCTGGCACAGGAATCAATTATCCGCCAAGGGATCTCAATCAAAACGGCTACCTCTGTGAAAAGCATAACCAGATCAGGAAACTGCAAGTCACTCATTTTACAGACTGCAATGGGTGAAGAGAGACTGGAATGCGATGAGATTCTCATCTCCACTGGCCGGGTACCTGCAACAAAAGGTCTGAATGTAGGAGCTGCCGGGCTAGATGATGATGGCAAAGCTCTCAAATTTGATCTTATGCTGCAAACCCCTGTACCTGCCATTTATGCTGCTGGCGATGTAACTGGAGGTTACCAATTCACACATGTGGCGTCTTATATGGGTGGAGTAGCCGCTATGAACATGTTCGGGTCTAACCCACGCCTGGCAGATACACGCGTTCTTCCCCGGTGTACATACATCGACCCGGAGGTAGCAAGCGTGGGGATTACCGAACTGGAAGCAAAAGCTGCAAACCTTCCTGTTCGTGTGCAGTGCGCACACTATTCAGATCTGGACAAGCCGGTGTTATACAACAGAACGGAAGGAATAGTGAAGCTGATCGTGAGTGCTGTGGATGATCAGATACTGGGAGCTCATATCCTTGGTGACAGCGCGTCCAGCATCATCTCCGAGGTCGCTGTCTGTATGCAGAACAGACTTCCTGTTCAGGCTATCGCAAATACCATGCATGCATTTCCCAGTTTCCCTGAAGTGGTTGAAGCAGCTGCATTATCCAAGGATATCTGCTAATCTTATGCAATTTAGAAAACGTATACAAACAACTCATCTGCTTTTCATTGCTGTCTTACTTATGGGAGCAGTTCCCTCTCATGCAGATCCCTCTGATCTAACCAACATGATGCAGAGGGCACTTCAGGCCGTGAATGACCATAACGAGATGCAATTGAAATCTTTTGTTACGGCACAGGCATACCCTGGTTTTGACTGGATCCACTCGCGCGAAAAGTGGCAGGCAGATGTTCTCAATTTTCCTGTACCTCCTAAACGTGGAGGGCCTTCCACATTCATTGTTTTCCATACATGGCACAGCTGTGAAAGCGATGGCGACCACCTCTATCCTGTTTTGAATGGTGATAACGGGCCAGTACTTGGACCTGAAATAATGGAAGATGATCCAAGAGGATATCAGATAACGGACCATCAACTTCGTGTGAGATTGAACATCCAGGACCAGACTGCGCATATCCGCGATACAGTTTCCGTTAAGCCACTGGTTGCACACCCTCCTACAGTCTGCTTGATGCGTCTTTCACAGGATTACATCGTGGACAGCATTGTTTGGCATAACAAGCCAGTGAAATTTCAGCAAGCCGGTGGAGTGCTGGCACTTGCATCACCCCGACAGGGCTATTTTCACGTCACGCTCCACTATTCCGGAGTGCTGAACCATTATGACAGCGACTACATCCGACCCGATAATGCTACTCTCAATTCTTACTGGTACCCGAATATTTCCCGGCTGCCAGCCACCTCCACGGTCACTGCAATTGCGCCTCCAGGATGGATTGCAGTAGGACAGGGAAATCTGATCAGAAAGTACAATGGCAAGAGTGGCACGAAAATCTTTGTATACCAGAACGAGATCCCGGTATCATTTCAAACTCTTGACGAGGGCGCCTACACTGTTACTTCTCGACATGTATACGGAATGAATTTAAGTATCTGTCTTCTTAATCCTGATCCTGCACTTGCGAAAATATGTCTCGACAGACTGCAGAGTGTAATTGAATTCTACTCGCGCATCTATGGTCATTTTCCATACCCTACATACACATTGGTAGCCACAAACAACGCTTTTGATACTCCCCTGGAGGGGTATTCGATGGCGACTTTTCCATTAAAAGATTTGCCAGATGCAATTGCCCATGAGGTTTCGCACACATATTGGGGCGGTTTGCTGCCATGTACTTACCTGCACTCTATGTGGGATGAGGCGTTTGCACACTTTTCTGAGCTTCTGTATGACAGAGACAACAATATCCCCTACGGGCATTACGATCGGTCAGATCTTTCCCACAAACAGTTAGGAGACAGATTTGAAGATGTGTCGGTAGTGGATTCTCATGACACTCTCCGCGATGATGAGATTGATTCTGGATACATAAAAGGTGCGATGATATTGAGGCTTCTTGAACTGCAGCTTGGAAAACCTGTATTACTGAACTGTATGCAGGCATTTTTGAGGATGCGTCATGCAGGAGAGCCAGTCGAGTGGTCTGATTTTGAGACAGCTGTTAATCGCACAACGGGTAAGAATTATAACTGGTTTTTTCAGCAGTGGCTAAACCAGACTGGATTGCCTTCACTTACACTCTCCAACGTCCAGGTACTTGCTTCTAATGGAGGATACCTGCTAACCGGTACAGTGTCGCAAACTGAACCAAACTACCAGTTGACACTACCGATTGTGGTTCACTTACAAAACGGCCAGATTGAAACTGCATCTATGTCACTATCGAATGGCTCCGGTTCCTTTGCAATTTTATGCCCAACTGAGCCTTCTAACATATCGATTGATCCTCAAAATATCATTCCACTGGCAAAAGCTGACAACCTCTTTCAGGTTATCTCATCCTCAAACTAAATCAGGCTGCATTTTTGCAGCCTGATTGATACTTTATACTTCAACTATGAACTGTGGATTTTTAGCAGAGCTTCTCTGCCAGATCGGTACCTTCCCATGGGAACGCAGAGTTACCAAAGTGACCATTCCGTGCTGTATCTGCATACTTTATCCTTGATGGATTTAGC
>JAJZFJ010000214.1 GCA_021805395.1 bacterium | reverse complement strand
ATATCTGGCGGCCGGCCAGGGCTGCTGTACTCTTTCTGAAAATGCATGCGGTATTTGTTGGTGAAATCGGAAGCAGGAATAGTGATGGAAGATGATCCATTCAGAAAGGATACAAGATCATCTGGCGAATAGTGTTCTTTAAGACATGACAAAACTGGCCACGTTTGCGAATCTGAAAATGCTGTGGAGTAAAGCCATCTATCCAGTTTCCCAGAGGTTATTTCTTTATGCAGGCTCTCACCTCGTTTTGCTGGAGACAGATTTGCAATCTGAATGGCATATTTAACCAGCTGCAGGTAATTTCCTTTAAGTAAAGCAGACATCTCGCTGGCATAATCTGAACTTGATGAGGATGACTGCAGCCAGTAGGAATGCTCTTTTATTGATCCATAACTTGTCCAGTGCCAAGGAGCTAATTTATTACCCAGAAGCGAGCTTAACGCATACATAAACTTCAACAGTTCAACATTATGAAGAGAGACCATCACCTGAACTCCTGAAGATGGACTGTTATCATCCATGTTTAACTGCACTCCATCTGCCCTGCTCACAAGTTTCAGGAGCCTGCCTACTGACAGTACCTGCGGTGAAATACTAACAGGCTTTAAGAGACGTAGATCTGACACAGGATCTGCTTTTGATACGCAAGGAACAGCAGCCAAACATATCAAAATTGGAAGAGTAAGCAGAACAGATGGAATTTTCATACGATTATCTCCACACTAATCCTACAAGACAGCCTTAAAATATGAAACACTCCCACTAATAGACGTAGGAGATGTACCAGAATCGTTGCCTGAAACCTGGCTTTGTGCAGCCGCCATCATATCTAAAGTGAGTCCATTCCCCCACTGTTGATACCACCCAGAATCATCCCACGTATGAGTTATAGGTGCTGGTGAAAACGAATTTTCGCCCTGATAGATAAAAATTTGTTTCACATCTGAATTCACCAGTACTAATTGAGTGCCAGAACCAGGCATCCAGTAAAGTCCAGCATTGTATGACCATTGATATGTATCCGCTGGAGTTCCTTGGTAAAAAGCTGATGTATATTGCCCTGTTATATCTCCTCCACCTGGCTTGCTTATGATCACAGCTGAACCATTTGCAGGAAAAATGACTTGGCTAGTAGTTGTAATCGTAAACACAGGGATCTGCGCCATCACTCTGCATGGAGAAATTAAAGCGATTAAGCAATATATGAGAAAACATAAATTGCATAATCGGAAGTTAATAAGAATCATCAATACACTCCTCACGAAAGATTAGAACGCTCTTCCGTGATTGTGAAACGCTCCTGGAACAATTATAACTGATAGAATTAGTAATGTCAAATATTTTTCGCTACATGTAATTTCCTGATCTTTTCATGTGTTCCTGGGCCTCTGTGTTAGTTAACATCTGTGAACAATTTATGAATGCTAGAACCACTTTTTATTGGATATATGGGCATAAGTAATTACGAAGGCTGCTCACATCTGGATCCAGCAATTGAAGGGTTTACTCTTGGATGTCGTTGTCAATACTCACTCCAGAATGTATAAGAGGTAGAATCACTATCGTGCACTACCAGCTATTTCTATGCAGGTGCCTGGAGGGTATTTCGCATAATAATGAAGGACTTCTGTGGCTCTGGCTGTAATTATCCGTCGTCGTCCCCAATCTCTTGTGAATTCTCTGAGTATGAAAATATACACAGATGGTGGATAATTCGCGTCATTTAGCGCAATGTCTGCTCAGGATGGAGTATAAATATGGTACCAAAACCTCAACACAGGATGTAGACTCTATGAAACTCCGCCCCCTGCTCTTGCTCAGCTTGCTTGCAATCCCTTCCCTGGCTATCGCCTCTGGCAGACAGCGAACACTTTTTGATGCCAACTGGCTGTTCCATAGAGGCGATGTGAACAACAGCAGTGCGAAATCAGTTAAATCCTGGCTATGGCGTGAAACAAAGGTTACATCAGCTCCAGATTCACCACCAGCGAACCTTTTGCAGAACCAGGACTGGAAAACCGCAAAACCCGGTGACGACACCTTTCATGGCAGAATTGGCGATAACTGGTACGTGGCCAAACTACCTGCATTCAACAAACCCAATCCTGTACTCCATTTTCAGTACATTGATGACAATGGAGACATCTATCTTAACGGCAAACACCTGTTACATCATGAAGGTTATTCACAATCGTTTGATGTCCCTTTGGCATCTGCATGGAATGCCAACGGTCCAAACATTGTGATGGTACTTGTGCAGAATACAGCTGCTGGAGGTGGTATTGGGCCAACAAGGCTTGAGCTGAAAACCTCACTGCTGAACCCTGCTTTCTCGAAACCAGCCTTTGATGACGCAGCATGGCGCTCCATCCATCTTCCAAATGATTTTGTAGTAGAAGGAAAGTTTACAAAATCAGCAGATACCGGACATGGTTCACTACCTGTTGGAGTAGGATGGTATCGCAAGCATTTTACCCTTCCCACCATAGACAGTGGAAAGCAAATATGGCTGAATTTTGAAGGTGTTTACCGCGATAGCACCTACTGGATAAATGGACATCTTCTGGGTACCCATCAAAGCGGCTACATTGGTGTACGATACGATATAACTCCCTACGTTCATCTGGGTGGGCAAAACACACTAGCAGTAAGGGTGGATGCCCGAGAACCCGAAGGCTGGTGGTATGAGGGTGGAGGGATCTACAGGCATGTCTGGCTGGTGGTTACCTCGCCAGTGCATATCGTTCCCGATGGACTGTATGTTGCCCCTAAAGTGAATAACAATGGCAGCAGTACGGTTCCGGTGCGTGTTCATGTGGTGAACGAAAGCAACAGCTCACAAAACTTTGATCTCGCAGTTTCGATTAACTCACCATCCAGTGCTCACTTAATGACAAAAATGGTATCAGCCAGCCTCGCACCTGGAGCCAACAAACGCCTCGCATTAAGTTTTGATATCAGTCACCCAGCGCTATGGTCAATCCATCATCCAAATCTCTACCACCTCACTGCAAAACTTGTTCATAGTGGCAAAGTTCTGGATAATGTAACTACATACTTCGGTGTGAGAACGATCTACTTTGATCCAAACAAGGGGTTCTTTCTTAATGGAAAACATGTGGAGCTGAAGGGAACATGTAACCACCAGGACTTTGCAGGCTTGGGTATTGCTCTGCCTAACAGCATTCTGACCTGGCGTATTGAGCAGTTGAAGAAAATGGGATCCAATGCATACCGGTGCTCACACAACCCTCCAGCTCCTGGTCTGCTGGCAGCATGCGATAAACTTGGCATGGTTGTGATGGATGAGAACAGACACCTTGGCGATACATACTCTCCTAAAACAGGCCCTGGTACTCCTTACAAAAACCTCTCAGACTTAAAAGCCATGATCCGCAGAGACAGGAATCACCCGTCAATCATCATGTGGTCTATGTGTAACGAAGAACCTCTCCAGGGTACTCCTGAAGGCACACGCATCTTCACAGCTATGAGAAATGCCACTCTTAAGCTGGATCCCACCCGTCCAGTCACCTGTGCGATGAATGGCAATTGGGGACAGGGAATATCCAATGTGGAAGACCTTCAGGGCTGTAACTAT
>JAJZFJ010000300.1 GCA_021805395.1 bacterium | reverse complement strand
CCACTTATATATCATGTTTAGCGTTCTATGCCTATATGCAGATCAATTGGTTAAACATACACTCCAGTAGCAAATTACAACTATAAATCATTCTGGAAATTCGGTACAAACAGGTATCTGGTATTGTCACGTCTCCAAACTAGGTAAATCACCGAATCTCATTACATTCAAGCCACTGATTGTTAATTCGAATGAACTAAAACATTTACAAGTTGTAATTTATATCGATTTAGTACCAAATCCTAGTTTTTTGGCTTACTTTTGCAATTTCCTCTATGGACTATAATATGTGCATGCGCCAGACTCCGAGTTGGGCTAGGACAAAGGTTAAACATGACAGCACACTGGGTATAGGCTTGCCCTTCCTGATGTCACACACTCCATCTGCGATACGTGCTGTTGTAGCGCATGAACTTTCACATCTGCATCGAAATGATGCTGTGTTTATCCGTATATATCTGTACATACTGCGCTTGTCAACCAAATTAAGTCATAACGCGATTGAAGCAAAACATTATCTTGTTTTCATTATTTTCTCAGGTGGGTTTTATATCTGGTTTTCACCACTATTTTACATGTATTTTTATGCACTAAGCAGAAGCAATGAGTATAAGGCAGACATGATGAAATCTGATGTGGAAGGCATTGAACCTGCTGCAATTGAATTATTGTCAACTGCCGTACATAAATCGTATATTTCGAAGGTAATATGGCCACAGATCAATCGGCTTGCAGTCACCCATACTAATTTGCCAGTTGGAACTTTCGAACGAATGTGCGATATGTTTACAGAAGGTCCAAGTCGTGACCAGACAACTCGATGGCTGCGAAAGGCATTAAGTGCTACCACAAAAGCAGATGATACGCATCCCTGTCTCGTTGACCGTCTCAGAAACATCGGTTACGAAGATATCACAAAAGACAGGTTTGTGGAGGATTTTGAGCTCCCTCAACTTAAGAATCCGAAGAATAAAGATACAATAACTGATGTGAACAATAGTGCAAGCACTAATGCGGCAAGATATTACTTCGGGGAACGATTATCCTGGATTTGCAGAGTGATGGAAGAGCGCTGGATGGTGGAGAAACGGACAACCTGGCAGAATAGACATTATCATTTTAGCAAAAGAATGAGCCGACTTAGAGAGTTGTCTTGTAGAGACCATATTTATAATGCAGATGAATATTCACTGATTGAAGAGGCTGATTTGATGAGTGAACTCTATGGTCCAGAAGCATCAGTTCCATTTTACAGATCAATATTGCAGCAGTATCCCGAATGCATGGGAGCATCCAAGAATTTGGGAATGATACTTCTGGATAAGGATGACCCAGAAGGGGAACGTCTTCTTAAAGATGTAATGAAAAAAAATATTAAATATATTACTCAAATTTCCGATTTACTTCAATCTTACTACACCCGAAATGGAAGATATGTGGAAGCGGCAGAGGCTTTAAAAACTGCAGCTATTTGGAAGAAAAAACTCGCTGCCCTTGAGAGGAAAGCAAAATCAGTTAACCAGTCCTCAATGATCAAAGCTCATAAAATTTCTGATGATACGATAAAATCACTAATTAACTATCTTACCAGCACAGTTCCTGGAGTGTTGCAAATTTACCTATATTCCAGAAATTCAGGAACACCAGAAAACCATATTCAAACTGTCCTGTGGGTAGTGGTACACGAGGACAAAATTCGAACAGTTCAGACAGTAACGTCAAAGATCATCCAGACAGTAGTATACTATGATGTACATTACCTTGAAGTTAGGAACAAGCTCACTAACTCTGAGAGTAACGCACTTAATCCTGCTTTTCTGATTTGGGACGATAAGAAGTGTAATCAAACTATCAATATGAATTGCCTCCCGCTTTTCAATGGATGAGTTGACAGAGGTAGAGAATTTACCCATTTGCAATTTTTGTGCAGTTATTGCAATTAAACATGTGGTAGAATTACCTCATGTAATTCGAAACTGGCATTAATCCAAGAATTTTATACACGGTATAGAATCGGGAATTTAGGGATGAACTAGTTGAACTCAAAAATACTTGATATGGTGATCATAGTAAAGGTATCAGCAAGATTATTATTGATATCAATTTTGTCATTTACTGTCTTATTCATTATATTCTCAATTGCCCTCGCATTAACAGTATATGCCTACAATAAAAACAGTTATACAATCTATCCAGCTGCTATCTTCGTATGGTACTTCTATTGCAGTTTATTGGGCGATCTGGATATTCAAGCTGTGTCACCTCCAGGTGGAATGATTCTCTCTAGAGAAGATGTCCCAAAATTGTTCGAAATGATAAGCGAGATTGCCCAAAACTTATCCGTGCCAGTTCCTTCCAGTATTCTGCTTACCGTGAGCCCTAAGCATGAATTACGAAACTTCGAATCCTCGAAAACCATCACTTTTAAAAAGAAGACTTGTATCTCATTGAGCCTGCCCGCCCTTCTTTACTGTTCAGTAGAGACTTTTAGAGCTCACTTGGCATATATATTTAGCACATATCACACTCCCAGTGGAAAAGTATTTCGATTAGCCAAAGAAACTCAGAATAGAGTTAACAATATTTCAGTAAAATTAGATTTAGTTACCAATAAGTCATTTCGCAGGAAGATAATCTGGAAATTCTATCGTGCATATGCACATCGTATACAGTCAGATCTCAATAACCTCAGCGAGATCTTTACCAAGATAGGTATCAACACCTGCTTTAACAAACTAGGTTCAAAATCAATTCAGTCTTTACTTATTGATGATTATATTTTGTCTAATTATATGGCGCGAAATATGTGGAAGCCGATTAAAGAATTAGCTCGTTCAAATCCCACTTTACCTCTCGATGCGTTCCAATACATGTATCAAAAGTATAAGGAAAGATCAGATGACCATACGTATCGTGAGATATTTACTCTTCTGAATACTGTAAGTAAAAGCCAATTTATTCATACTTCAGCTCTGACCAAGCTGCATTACCTACGAAATTTGGAACCATCCAAACCAGTCTCTTCTACCATGCTGATCGACAGATTAGTAAGTGAAGGAGTACCGATAGATGATGCTGTTTTATTGGGAGAATATGAGATTCAAAACGCTTCAGAAAAATGTGCCGCAGAAATACTTTTCGGAGAAATGTACTTAACTGTTTGCCGCAGATTTGAAAAACAGTGGATAAGCAATAACGGTAACTGGTATAGAGATGAGTATGTAACATCGTCAATCAGAAAATCGCAAATTAACACACTAATTAAACTATCCGAAGATAGAGAGTTATCACTAGCGGAAAAGTTCAACCTGGCATATTGTTACAGTGCCATTGGTAACAAGAGTAAAGCATTCGAAATCTATTTTGATATTCTGCAAATCTTTCCGGATAACTCGGTGGCTTTAGAAAATGCAGGAAGACTGGCATTTATCGCACAAGATACAAGAGCAGAAGACCTTTTATGGAAGTGTATATTCTTAGAACCTGATCTTACTCCTGCACTCGGTTCGCTGCTCATCAAGCACTATAACAAAACCGGTAACAGTGTCAAAGCCCGCGAAGTAGCCGTTTATATCGAGAAGAATAAACTTATGGCTACAAATCTTAGCAATGCACGCTTATTCAGTCCAACTAATGGATATTTGAATGCATTTATATCACCTCTCATGACTGATAAGGAGTTAATAGAATTCATAATAAAACACATCCCAGAAATTATCTCAATCTATCTCTATGAAAGAGTATTTGACGAATATGAAGGTGCAACATACATTACAATCATACTTATAGTCAAAACGAATAAGCAACGCACGACAAACACAATACAGCAGGAGTTTCTTAGGAATGCTGTAGTCTTACCCTTTCGTTGTGTTGTGTTTACTCGTACACAACTGAGCAGTTATGATAAGTCGAAAATTAGTCCATATTTCCGGATATGGACGAAAGAATAAAATGAGACTTACGAATATCCATATTCAGTTATTAAACTTTGATTATGATCAAATATATCAAAGTATTTCAATGCATAACTGCATAATTATGAACATGATAACATGTCATGAATGAGACTGCAGACATGAACAGAATTAAACGTAATGATAAATATGAGTATCAGTATAATTATCATCCTTTTTATTTTTATATTAAAGTGATTGTCATGATAATCATTGGTACCGCTTTTCTACTGTCACCTTTTATTTTTTCGATGGTTGCTATTATATCAATAACTTATCATATTAACTACCTGTTAGGCTGCATTTTCGCTTTAGTCTATATTATGAAAATTTCAAGCTGCGTTGTTCGGATTAAAGCCAAATATTCAACCTCTGTAATCGAATCGATGCTTGATATACCCCTGGAAGAGACACATGAATTATCTGTAATCGTTTCTGATATTGCACTAAAGCTTGGTGTTAAAAAGCCTGAATTAATCAAAATTACATTCGATTATAATATGAGTATTGAGCTTTTGCCGACTTTTAATAAAGGGCGAATCAAATGTGAACTTAATTTGGTTTGTGGTCTGCCTTACCTTATCGCCTGTAATCCTGTGCATCTAAAAGGTGCACTTGCACATGAATTGTACCATTTAAAAAATGATCGTTATTATCTATTGTATATATTGGATTGTGTAATAAATGAATTAAACAAAATGCGTTCAACACGGCAAATCAACCGATTTAGCCGTAGACTTCATAGTCAGTATTGCAGATTATTTACATGGTATCTTAAATTTGCACTGTTGAATACACGAGCAGCTTCCCGAGTCAATGAGTATAGATCAGATGCAGCGAGTGCCTCTATCATTGGACCAATTGAGTCTGCGCGAAGCCTTTTATCAGACTACATTTATAGTAATTACTTTATATATGTACAACGTCCAAGTTTGTATAGACTTGCCAATAACCACCCTACGCTGCCTCATGAATCTTTTAAAAAAATGGCATCAGCATTTAAAATGCCTATCAGTTTTGAAAGACTTTGCAGGTGGCTGAAATGGTCATTAAATGATCTAACTAATTCTTATAGCACGCATCCATCAATAACAGACAGGATAATTAATTTAAATATATCAAGTCAAAGTGCGGATGCTCTCCCAGCCGTGATATCGGAATGTCTGCTTGAATCGGGAATGGAACCACAAAAAGTGAAACTTATTCAATCTATTGGGATTTCAGAGATTAACGACCTGAGTGCAGCTGAATATATTTTCGGAGAGAACTTCTCAAGTCTCTGCCGACAAATGGAAGAAGTATGGATATTAAAATATAACAACTGGTGGAAAAATCAGTATGTTTATCATCAATCGCGAATCGAAAAACTTCAACAGCTAGAACTTAAAGTTCAAAACAATGTAAACTATCCGGTTGAACAGTTGAGAATTGCCTGGATCATGAAAGGGTTATTGGGTGCTGAAGATGCGATTCCGTATTACAGAGCTGTCCTCGCGAAATATCCTAACCAAATTGTATGTATGAAGAATCTCGGAGAGATATTGATAGATCTCGATGATCCAGAAGGAGAGGTTCTCCTGCAAAAAGTAATGGAAAGAGAACCATATACTATAGTGAATTTGTCGAGTAAAATTATCGCTTATCATACAAGAAACGGCAGACTTGAGGTTGCAGCTAGTGTTAAACGGTTTTTTCAGTCTTGGCATGACATTGCCGGAGAGATGAATAGAGCGATATACAATTTCACAGATGATTATCAGCTGCAAGCTACTGCTATGAGTGAACGTGATATTAGGTACCTGATCCAGATTATTCAGGACAGGGTATCAGAGGCTGAGCAAATCTATCTATTTCGAAAGAATTTGGAACATCTTTCAGTTTCGCCGCGTGATATGATCGTTGTGAAAATTACGAAAGACATCACTAGTAACATCAAAACTATCCAGAACGAGCTTAAAGATCTAGAGTGTTTCCCCGGTTTTTACACATATTTTGCCAAGAACACTCTCACGAAAAAAATGCTTAAATCGTTGAAGCCTGATTTCCTTGTTTGGGACATTCGTACAAGTATTCCCTCGGGAAAAGATCTGCCTTAAGCACTTACTGTCCATCCAGATTATTAGCCTCAACAGCACCAGTATAAGCACCTCCGGGCAGTCTCATCAGCTGAATAGTTGTTCCTTCACCAGAAGATGTGATCTCAACACTGAGTGATGAATTACCTGCTTTCTGTGTTAGAATTGTGTTAGCTTTTCCTGCCATGCTACCAACCGTTTGCTTAGGAGGCATGATTTTGCCATTTGAATGAATGGTAAGACTTGTTTGATAGTAGTTAATCACACTCGAAAGACTATCAGATGTGTTCAGCACTGCTGTAATTATCCCGCCTCCATCTGATTGAACGCCTTCACCAGCTGGTGATGTCGCTCCTGGATAGAGTGGGATGCCCATTTTTTTGGCTAGCATGAGTGATTTGACTGTGATGGGATGTATGTGGGTGTTGCTGTGAAAAGCTGGAGACTTTTGCTTTATATCAGGTCCACAGCCACTTATGAACAGCCATAGGCAAATTAGCGGAAGCCGAGGGATTGCAATTTTTTCAATCATGGATAGATAAACTCCAAATATGAAAAGTACCGAACAGTATCTTACTGAATATCTGTCCTACATCATTTCTGAAAGAGGACATTCTATAAATACCGCAAATGCATATAAAGTAGATATAGAACAGTTTCTTCAGACAGCTAGCGCCAGGCAAAGCATCGATCCTGGCATGCTTTCCGAAGAGATGGTTTTAAGATGGATCCTGATTATGCAAAGTAATGGTCTCTCGCCGTCAAGTATCTGTAGAAAGCTTGCAGCACTTAACTCATTTTCCAAATATCTCATGGTCAACGGTACACGACGTGATGATTTCATGGAAGGAATATCATCACCACGCAGACCGAGATCACTCCCACATGTGCTTTCCATGAGTAAAATGAAGCGATTATTGAATGGACGCGCAGCACAAGCAGCAACCATACGTGACAGAGCAGTTTGTGAACTGTTATATGCTACGGGAATGAGGGTTTCAGAACTATGTACACTGAAGATAGGGGATGTAGATCTTGAGGATCGAACAGTTCACTGCTGGGGAAAAGGTGGCAAGGAGCGTATGGTTCCCATTGCCAACAGCACCTGTGATATTATACGAAGCTACCTCACACTACGAAAAGAGCTGCCAACCTCTTCAATCATACATGGGAAGAGGGCGCATATTCGACTGGACAGGAAGCAGTTCACGAAGGCTGAAGCAGCAAGTTCTTTTCTCTTTCCGAACAGGAAAGGTGAACAGATCTCCCGTACTCAGATTAGAAACATTGTGATTCAGGCTGCAGCGAAAGCTGCTCTGCCAGATCATGTATCGCCTCACATGCTAAGGCACTCTTTTGCTACTCACCTGCTGACGAACGGTGCAGACCTGAGAGTTATCCAGGAGATGCTTGGACATAGTCAGGTATCCACCACCGAAATATACACACATGTCAGTCAGGTGAGATTGAAAGAAGTATACAGGAGCACGCATCCACGTGCCACAAGAAAGCTGCAATAACCTGTACCTATTGATCAAACACACTTAATTGTGATACTCAGCCTGTGATAGTACTGAATGCAGTGTGAATAATATCCTTGCAAGTTATGGCAGCTCCTTCAAGCTTGCCAGGGAGCAGTAGGCTTCGATTTGTGTACGGTTGGACAGTATAATCAGCCAGTCGATCGTTTCAAAGGTCTTTCCGGGTTTCAAGTAGTTATCTCTTGAAGTGAAGAGGCATCTGCCATCGGTATCCATGTCTTCCATATGGCTTCCACCATTATTATGTTGTGAAATAACCAGCATGGCTTTTTTCGAATCCGTATGTTCAGCTGCCACCCATGCTGCCTCAGGTGAATTCGTTCCAAACCGATATGGCATCCTTTCTACAATGGCGTCATTCGCCTCCCACAAACCTGTCGATGCCTTCTGACCATCGGGCATTGCCCACACCGCCATGCCACCATGCAGCTTGTGTGATGCTGAATCAGTGTTTATCCAGCGTGTTCGCAATGCCACCAGGTTACTACCGGGCAGGGTAAGGTAGTCTACTTCCACCTTTAACCATTTCCAGTTTTTATGGGTTAACATGCATGTAACTTTAACGCCTGTCCATTCCAGCCCACTGGTTCCAGTTACCACTATAGGTGCACTCGTGAATTGCTCACGCGTTAGAGTTGTATCAGTTACACTTTCATTAAGATAGGGATGGATGCCACCATACCATGGATTGCTGTACCTGAAAGGATGTGGTTCTGGATAGGATGAATACACATTTTCCTTACCATCAAATTTCAGGGAGGTAATACCGCCAAGATGTTTCGAGGACACTACAAATTCTAGTAGTCCGTTATTCACGCGAATCTGATCTTCGGATTCCATGCTCTTGATCTGCCTGTTAACATCTCCAGCTTTAATTAAGAACATATACAGTGTGTCTACCACAGCATTGGACTGATAGTTCACTGAGACCTTTTCCGCACCCACGTTTTCATGTGTTGTTATGTGTGCATCAAACGTTAGAGGATGAGACCTGTTCACATTCTCAAAATTGATAAACGATGGTTCTATTCTGAATTTTGAAGCAGTTAGCTCCAGCTTTCCAGAATGTTTAGAAGCCTGATCGACATTAAGCGTGATTGGAGTTTGAAGATCATTTAAGAGTGTGACTAAAGGGGAGTGATCTGTCTTCACTTCGCGGATCGGACGTATTGTCATTGATTCCTCTAGGTCACCTCTATCCGGTTGAAACTGTTTCCAGATATTCCTCACCGTTGTCCAGTTCCCGGTCGTGTTTACAAGCAGCATATCCCCAATCTCGACTGATTTTCCTGGCATGACGTTGATTGATGGACTGAGGAGTGCAGGGAGGCTGGACCAATATGGAGGTGGGTGCACTTCCATATTCCCTAACCAAATGATACCGACTACATTACCTTTTTCTTCTGTAGAAATCCAGCTTTCACCATATACATTATTTCGAGCTCCATAATCCTCAAATTCCGAAGGAAATTCCCCTTCAACAATGCTCCCCTGAAGCAGGTGTTGCTCGATTGGAACCGACAGCATGCCAGAAACTTCGGAACTGGTTAGGATCTTTACCTGTCCGTCAACTGGATCGGCTGATTCATTGAGTACACTGGTCTTTATCCTCAGAACTCCTTCTGAAATAAAGCTGCTTTCACGAACTACCTTCACTCCTTCTCTTCCTGGAACCTGGCATGTTGAAAGTACAGAAACACGATTAGAGTTGTTTCTGATCTCCACATTTACAGGTTTGTCAACCACCGACTCTTCCAGAAAGGGAGGACCAAACACTGGCATATTCTGTTGTATGCTGGGTGATGTGCTGCCTGTACATGATAGATCCAGATTACCACCATAAACTGCAATTGCAGTCGATGAGCTTCCAAATACCATGTGGCAGCTATCTGCATATTCATCCTTCCATGCTATTGGAGCTATCGATCCTGAGCGATACCATAGCGTTCTTTCTGACCTGGTTGTATCACTATAACTAATTATCTTACATGGCCAGACGCCTTCTGACCCTGCAACAATAGTAGTTTCGCAATCGAAGCCCATTCGAGGTTCAATCTCAAAGTTGAATTCTGAAACGGAGAGTTTTAAATTGCTGTCAGGAATTAAAAGGACTGTTCCCTTGAGTAAACGATCTGGCTGGTTATGTATTGGAATTTTGACTCTGGTTGGAACCAAGGGAGTAAGTTTGCTGCCCCCATGCCTTATATCCAGAGCTCTTGCCACATGAACTCCAGCTCCCATCTGAATTGTTACGCCCTCAATTATAACTGTAGAAGCGAACTGCCTGGAAGGCCGATCGCTTCGAAGCGGGAGGGCATGTGCAGACAAGGTAAGCTGTTTGGTAACTACAGCACTGCCATCGAAACTGATATGCTCTTCAAATTGCAGATCTAACTCCGAGTTTCGTTCGCTAATAATTGATGCTTGCATTTTTTGGCCAGTTTTAGAGGTGAAGGACCATGAGATATTACTTATTTCTCCAGGTGATAACTCTTCTCGCTCCAGGGAACAACTCACTGAATACTTGTCTGTTTCTATTGCAGTTAAGCCAAATCCACGGGCATCATAGGTAACTTTCAGCATGCCGTGGGCATCCTTGAACAGATACTCATAAACTTTCACGCTGCCACAGAGCATTTCATCTGGTACTAAACTTAAGTCACGTTTAAGGCAGGAGTACCAATCTCTATCAGCAAAAAATGCCATGCTCTGGGAAAGTGCCAGTACTGATGGAAGAAAATTTCGCATGTACACTTCTGTATCTGGAACCCAGAAGAACCCGCACTTCTTGTACAAAGGGACAGCTTTGAGATTGCCTGGCCAGGTATGAAGGGTTATCTGTTTGAAGCCCATTCTGGAAGTTCGACGAATTACTTCACAGAGCAGACGCTTGCCCAGACCTTTTCCATGATGTTCCAGTCTGGCACCCAGTAACCCGATGTACGCAAGTTCACTTCCCTCGTCTTCACCTCTGGCTACGTCTGTGTATGCAACAAACTGCCCCTCATGCTCAACCACCAGGCGAAACAGCATTTTGCTTTGCTGAATATCCTTAACCATACGTTCCAGCGGATAGTCACTACCTCGTAAAAACCCACCAGGCCAGGAGTCATCCATGCCCTTCAGTAACGAAAGCATCTTTATGGCATCATCATGAGAGGTGATATCCAAATCACGAACTATGTAATCCAACATAATCTCCTTATTAAACTCATCAGGCTATCTGGGATCTCTACAGGAGTGTATCGGTTTCTGATACAGAAATGCTAAACAGGAGGCAGATGGGGAACTATTTCCGTCTGGAAAGTGATGCAACTATATTCTGCTGCTCTCTATACTTGCTTACTGTACGGCGGGCAATCTTGATTCCCTGTTCGGAAAGTATATTCACAATCCGCTGATCGGATAAAGGTTTTGTAGAGTCTTCGCGGGCAACTATGTTCTGAATTGCTACTCTAACCCTTAGAGAGTTATCAAAAAACAGATCAAATGGCACTACATCCTGGTTTGGCATAAGAACGTATTTGCCAATTAATGCCCTGCTGACAGTGGATTCGTGTATGCCCAGTTCGGCAGCAATTGCAGATCGGGTGAGTGGTCGTAAAAACTGAACAGATCCCGTTTCAATATATCCAATCTGATGTTTCACAATGCACTGCACAACTCTTTGAATTGTTCTAACTCTCATCTCCAGGAACTTCAAAAAAAGTCTGGCCCTGTTGACGTATTCAACCACCGCCTGATGGGATACTCCCTGTGCTGAGTTACGCAGCAGGCGATACTCTTTTATCCAGCTGTCGTTCACGCAGTACTTGGATGGGAGACCAACCAGCGGCTGAACTGTGAACCCGGTTTCTGAACGAATGATTGCAACGTCAGGATAGATGTGTACCGGAGTTTCCAATGTGGAGACTCCATTAAAATCCAGATCAAACCCACTTGCAGGGTTAGGATTCAGATTTTTCGTAATGAATTCAGCAACTTGCTGTATGTGCTCAGCATTACATTTCAGCTTTCTGCCAATACGGGTGTAACATTTTTTACCAATCTGATCAAGATAGTCAGATACAACAAGTCTGGCTGTCTTCAACAGGTCACGATCTGTAGCCTTCACACCGTTTTCCATCTCGGCCAGTTGAATCAGCAGGCACTCTCTGAGGTCCCTGGCACCCACTCCCGACGGCTCAAGAGACTGGACAACCTTTAGCGCAGCCTCAACTTTTTCAATGGGTTCATTTCTTTCACTTGCTATCATTTCTAGTGGTTCAGTAAGAAATCCATTAGTATCAAGGGAGTAGATGAGGTATTCACAAAGCTGTTGCAAATCATCTGGTGCAAAGGAGCGCATCTGGCTGCAAAGATGCTCTTGGAATGAGATGGTTGCTCTGAGATTGGCTAGCGGGTCGAAGTTTTGTGAGGAGCTTGCATCAAACTGCGATACATCTTCATCTGCCACAGCCGATTTACTAAAACTGGCTACTTCATAACTGTATAATGATGACTGCTCTGGTTCTGGCTCTTTACTTTCCAGAGCAGGGTTATCGCTGAGTTCATTCTCAATCATCTGATTTAATTCAGCAGACGTCAACTGAAGCACAGCACTGGAAAGTATTAGACGCATATCCAGTTTTCTGGAAACCTGAAGTTGATTCTCCTGACCTAAGCTCATCTCATCATCCTAAGGCATATTCTGTTACCAATACATATCCCCCAAATAAAGATTTCAGATTGGCACACAGTGAGGAATCCACTTGCCATTATACGAATCTATGCCTTCATATTTGCACTATTCATTATAACACGGCAATAGATGCCTTATGACTAGCAAAAGGTATTGCTTATAACAAATTGAAACCTTTTGGTTGGTTCTCCGTCAATAATGAACAGTTCGTAGGCCGTTGATACAACAGAAACCGGTGGAAATCCCATAGATGTTAAAACTTAATCGTATGAGACTTGGCGATCAGCTCATTCATGAAGGGATGCTTCGTCCAGACCAGTTAGAATCCGCACTTTCTGAACAGGCAAGAATGCGAGATGGAAAGAGAATTGGAGAGGTTCTTGTATCGCTCCACTACCTTACTGAACAGCAGCTCATCTCTGCACTGTCCCGACAGCTGGACTGCTCGCAAATAGATCTCACAAATGAGCCACCGGAAATCGAAGCCCTCACTTTAGTGCCAAGCGAATTTGCTTTACGGAACAATCTGGTACCATGCCGAAGACGTGAAAATACCCTCTTTGTTGCTATGGCAGATCCTCAGGACATTGTAGCCACGGACGATCTGCATCTTCTTACCGGTTTGGATATTGTTCCCATGATCGCCCCTTCATCAGATATACGTCGAGTGTGTGAGCAGCACTATATGTCTCGAATGATTCAGGGGGTGCAGGAAGCTGAACGCACAATTGAGGATGAAGAGAGTCTTGATGTAGCAGATCTGCAAAAGATGGCACGTGAAGAGTTAGTCATTCAGATGGTTAATCTCATCATCAATCAGGCAATTCAGGATCGTGCCTCAGATATCCATGTGGAACCTTTTGAGAAGGAGCTGCGAGTTCGCTACAGGGTAGATGGCGTTCTGCATGAGGTTAGTGCACCTCCCAGGAGATATCATGCTGCTCTCATTAGTAGAATAAAAATCCTGTCAGATCTTAATATTGCGGAGAGACGACTTCCTCAGGATGGTCGAATGAAAATTCGATCAGCAGGCAGGTCTATTGATTTAAGAATTTCCACCGTTCCCACCGTATTCGGTGAAAGCTGTGTTATGCGTATTCTTGATAAACAGACAGCAATGATGGGACTTCCTGATTTGGGAATGACGCATGAGATGTTTGTCCACTTCAGAAGACTGATTCAGGAACCGCATGGCATCATACTTGTTACAGGGCCTACTGGATCGGGAAAAACCACCACGCTTTATGCAGCCCTCAACGAGATCTACAGCATCGAAAAGAAGATCATTACTGTTGAAGACCCCGTGGAGTATCAACTGAATGGCGTGAATCAAATTCAGGTTCAACCGCAGATAGGATTAACTTTTGCAAACGGCCTTCGATCTATTGTTCGCCAGGATCCTGATGTGATCATGGTCGGCGAGATACGAGATCAGGAGACTGCCGAGATCGCCATTCAGGCTGCACTCACAGGCCACCTTGTGTTCTCCACACTGCACACAAATGATGCAGCCGGTGCCGTTAGTCGTCTGCTCGATATGGGGGCTGAACCATATCTGGTGGCTTCCTCATTGATAGGGGTGGTTGCCCAGCGACTGGTACGATTGAACTGTCCACGGTGTAAAAAACCTTACGAGGAGAAGCCAGAAGTGTTGAGAGAGGTAGGAATTGAGCCTGGCGACACCGAGGGAAATATGATGATGCATGGAGAGGGATGCCCCGAGTGCAGGGGCATGGGATTCCGCGGGCGAAGTGGTATCTATGAGATGCTCACAGTAGATGAGCCCATCCGTGGCATGATCACGCGCCGAGATCCAGCTACAATCATAAAACAGCATGTGATACGAACTCAAAATATGGCCACCATGATGCAGGATGGAAGAGATAGAGCTTTAAGAGGCTTAACCACTATTCAGGAGGTATTGAGAGTGTGTCAGCGTGAAGACTTCTCGGGTTAGGAGGTTTATTTAACAATGCCAGAGTTTACATATCAGGCACTGGATAGTTCGGGAAGGGTTGCAACCGGGAATATTATCGCGAGAGACACCTCTGAAGCAGCTGTGAAAGTGCGGGCACTAGGAGTCTATCCCACACAGATTGCTGATTCTACCGGGCATGCAGTCAAAGGCAAGGAGACTAAAGCTGCCGCAGTTCCGCCTGGTTCAAATGTCAAAGTAAAACGCATCCAGATTCTCCTTTTTACCAGAGAAATGGCGGACATGCTGGATGCAGGCATGCCAATAGACAGGGCATTCTCAGTTTTAGTAGATCAGATGGATGACGAAGTGATGGTTGGTATGCTTTCGGAAATGCAGTCAGGTATCAGAGCTGGACAGCCGTTGTCTGAGGTGCTGAAAAAGT
>JAJZFJ010000258.1 GCA_021805395.1 bacterium | reverse complement strand
GATCTCATATCCGTTGTGTTGCACGACAGAAACTTTGCAAAAGACACAATGGCGCTCATGAATTACGGTTTCAAGTATTTTAAGCCGGTAACTATAAAACCAGCAGATACATATTCAGGGTCAGCAGTTGTAGCGGATGGTCAAAAACGAGAGGTACCCCTTGTGACAGATGCTCCTGTACGCGTTATCGAACTCAAATCTGATCCGCTTCCTGTTCATACAAAACTTGTGATGGATAGACTTACCGCTCCGGTTTCCACAGGCGAAATAGCTGGTCATGAGGACGTATACGAGGGCAATATGCTAGTAGACAGTATAGGATTATCTGCTAACAGTACGGATTTAGCTTTAAACAGTGATAAGTCATCCATTGCCATGCTACCTGCTTTCGCTGAAAAGTTGGTTATCGTAGCAGGTATTCTGGTATCCTTAGGGTATGGAACAAGAATTATTAAGATTGCAAAAAGTGCTCGCCGCCGCTGGAGTGGCGTCCAGAAGGGCTTGCGAGGAGATCATCGCTCAGGGTAGGGTCTCTGTGAACGGCGTTCTGGTTAGAGAACAGGGCATTCGTGTCAACCCCTACAAAGACGAAATTCGTCTGGATGGAGGCTTGCTTCCCGTAAGTGAGTTTCCTGAAAATGTATACATTATGCTGAACAAGCCTGTTGGAGTTCACTCCACAGTATCCGATCCCCATGCACCTATAAAAGTCACAGACTTAGTGGCTCAGGTGGGTATACGTGTCTTCCCTGTAGGAAGGCTGGATGCAGAGAGCTCCGGATTGATCCTGCTAACAAATGACGGTGAGTTTGCAAACAAACTCACACATCCAAGATATCACATTCCCAGAACCTACAGGGTGCATGCCAGGGGTTTTATCGAGAAGGAAGAAGCGAAGATGCTTGCTCAGGGGATAGAATTATCCGACGGCAAGACAATGCCAGCTAATCTCACATTTGTAGATTTCGATAAAGCCACACAGTGCACAGTGCTGGATATAACAATATTTGAAGGCAAAAACAGGCAGGTTCGCAGAATGATGCAGGCTATCGGTCATCCGGTGAAACAGTTATGTCGAATTGCATTTGGAGATCTGGAACTAAAAGGTCTTAATCCAGGAACCTGGAGAAAATTAAAGCAGTATGAGGTGGATGCACTTCTCAAACTTTCTGAACAGGCTCTTAGAAATAATCAGACTCAAAGAGTAAGGACGAGAAAGTAAGATTGAAATATGCATCACTCCTAATATTATGCATTCTGTTAACAGGGTGCAGTTCATCCCACTTGAACAATCAGCCTTCTCAAAGTTCATCTGCTGACAGCAGCACCATAACTGTGACGGATGCCCTCGGCAGAAAAGTGGATGTTCCACGAAAGGGTGTGAAAATAGTATCATGCGATCCCAGCATCACGGAGATACTATACGCTTTAGGTGCACAAGATAGTCTCGCAATCGGTACCACAATGGACGATCAACCATCAGCAGCGAAATTAAAGCCTCATTTTAATGCAATGAGTGCCGATATGGAACCCATATTAGCGCAAAACCCAAACCTGATTATATGCATTAAAGATGAGAATGGGGGTCTGCTTCCTGCACTTCTGAAAACCGGCATTCCAGTCCTGGAACTGAAAGCAAAGAATCTGAATGATGTCTATCAGTCTATCCAGCTCATTGGTCAAGCAGTTGGCGAAACTCAGAAAGCGAATACCATTGTGGCGGGCATGCGACAACAGATCACTGATGTGAGTAATGCCGTTAAGGGTTTGCCAGAACCATCCATACTACCCCTGTATGGCATTAATCCATGCTACACAAGTGGTCCCGGAGTCTTTATTAACGATATAATCGATGCTTCGGGTGGTAAGAATGTGGTTACTTCTAATCCCGCTGGCAATGTGATCTCGAATGAACAGGTAGTGACTTTAAACCCTTCCATAATTATCTGTGACAAGTATACACAGAGCCAGATTGAAAAGGAGGCGGGATGGAGTCAGATATCATCTGTCAAAAATCATAGGTACTACTATGACGCCGCGCTGCTTAGGCCAGGACCACGATTAGCACAGGCATGTGCCAGGCTTGCTGCCTATTTACATCCACACCATGCTGCACACATTAAATAGGGGAGCTACTGACAATTTCAAGACACCTCCAGGAGATCCTGTTGCAGCAGCCAGAAGATTTCAGATTGTAATTACTGCGATGATTCTTGTGCTGCTGCTGGCAATGCTTCTGGATGTATGGACAGGACAGGCAGATGTAGAGAAAACAGTCACCCCGGCTGTTGTCCTGCAGGTAATCTGGCATCATGTGAGTGGGAACAGAGAGCATTTTCAGATACCTTATGCCGATAGCATCGTTTGGCAGATTCGATTACCGCGTGCTGTTGCTGCTACGATAGTTGGCGCCTTGCTGGCACTTGTTGGCACCGCATTCCAGTGCCTGCTCATGAACCCTTTAGCCGATCCATACACAGTAGGAGTCGCTTCTGGTGCTGGCTTGCGTTCCGTTACTGTTATCCTGTTGGGAGGGGCTTCACTCTTGTCAGGTTATGCTCAGCCTGTAGCGGCGTTTGTTGGTGGATTGTTAGCTGTCGCAACTGTCTACAAGCTTGCATATGTTGGAGGCAGAGCATCTCCGCATACTTTTCTTCTTGCTGGAACTGTAGTCGGTGCGTTCTTTTGGTCGATGATTCCTCTTTCTATTATGATGAGTTCACAAGCAGGAGAAAATAGAGAGATTAGAGTGATGTCTGCACTGTTCGGCAGTCTGGCAGGAATTGGATGGCATCGACTGTATTTGATGTTGATTCCGGCTGTTCTCGGCAGCCTGATCCTTATTCGGTATTCTCATGAGATGGATATTATGGCGACAGGTGAAGAGATGGCTGCACACCTTGGAGTGAATACAGCAAATTTCATGAGACGTACTCTTGCCATTGGAACCCTGCTAACCGCAACAGCCGTTGCTTTTGTGGGAATAATTGCCTTCGTAGGCTTTGTTGGCCCGCACATAGCCCGAAGACTTGTTGGTCCAAGGCACTCCTATCTTATGCCTGTATCGGCACTCGTGGGTGCTGTACTGCTAATTATGGCGGACTGGCTAGCAAGAGTGTTTCTGAACGATCTGCAGGTTGGCGTGGTGACTGCATTTTTTGGGATTCCCCTCTATGCTGCCCTTTTCAGAAAATCGATACTACCCCAGAGTTCAGGGAGTTGAAGTTGAAAAAAAGTCCACGGCGTGCACTCAAATCAAAACCTTCCATCAATACTCCCCTTCAGCCTACATTCGATGCAGCTCAGGAACTGAAGCATGAGGTTGATGTGATTTTCTTCGCATACATTATTCGTATGACGGTGACACTGCTGCTGAGTCTCATCATGTCTTTGGTTATAGTAAAATTATTCAAGGTGGCACAGGTTCAGGTGATATGGGTTGTGTTTATGTCGCTGTTATTGGGGATAGTGTTTACTTTTAGAAGAGGGGTTCAAACTGTGTTTACAAGACTGCTTACACTAGCGAAGGCAAGAATGCAGTTGAAAAGATACGGGGATGTGATCTATATCCTCAAGAATTTCCACAATTTTGGCAATCAGCAGTTTGATAAAGATGGTGAAG
>JAJZFJ010000134.1 GCA_021805395.1 bacterium | reverse complement strand
CTTCCCTATTCGCACTCGCACCCTCCCTTCATGAGCGCTAGCGAATGGCGAGGGGAGGGTCGCGACGCACGCGCGGGGAGAGGTCAAAAAGCGGTTGTCGTTACAGTAAACCAGGGGGTCGTTAATTCATTTTTGTGTACTTCAAAAGTAACAGAGGGCACGATCGCGATAACGAGGGGGTCGCCTTGTGAGGGAATTTAAAACATTTAATGGGCGGTGAGGGATTCGAACCCCCGACCCCCTCGGTGTGAACGAGGTGCTCTACCACTGAGCCAACCGCCCTTACATCTCATTCTACTATACTGGTATCAGACTGTCAAGCCAACAGAGCGCAGCATCAAACGGATTGTGACCAGTTCCTCACTGGGTTACTCAGTCACTCTTCAGAGATATAATAAGAATTTCTTACCATACATACTTAATGCTAAACTCAGAAATAGTATTTAGTTAGTATTCAGGCCTGGGAATACACGCACAGCGTTGGAGGTGGTAAGGGCAGCCAGGTCATCTAACCCCATGCCTCTAACCGATGCGACCTTCTCAGCGACGAGTGCAACGTATGAAGGCTCGTTTCTTTTCCCTCTGTAGGGAACAGGTGGAAGGTATGGTGCATCGGTTTCCAGCAGAATGGCTCCAGGTGGTACAGCTTTCGCACATTCCCTTAGCTCTTCTGCAGAAGGATAGGTCACCACCCCGCCAAAGCCAAGCGCAAATCCCATCTCGACAACCCTGTTGGCCTGTTGCACGGACCCAGCCCAGCAGTGCATCACACCGCCGTTGGCAGGAGCTCCTTCGTTTTCGAACAGAGCGATCAGTTCATCATACGCATCCCTGCAGTGGATAATCACTGGCAGGCCAAACTGATCTGCAATCTGCTTCTGTGCCAGCATAGCATCAATTTGCCTGTCTTTTGGGGATAGATTTCGGTAGTAGTCCAGACCAAACTCACCTATTGCAACCACACCAGTCTTACTTGCCATCTCCACTATCTGACGCTCAGTATCTGCGTTCCAGCTCGATGCCTCGTGTGGGTGTATGCCTACTGCAGCGAACAGCACCCCCGTATACTCACTCGCTAAATCCACAGCCTTTGAGCTTGACTCCAGATCGTAGCCAACCACAATCATTCTCTGTACACCAGCCGTCTGCGCCCGCTCAATCAGTTTGTGCGTATCTAGTTCTAGCTTCTCGTGGTTGAAGTGACAGTGAGTATCCACTAGCGCATTCATTAACTTGCAATAGCCTCTTCGTACTCTGCTGCACGCTGCCACGACTGCACTGCCTCGTTTAACGCGATCTGTACGGCACCATGCTCCTGGGCAAGCGCTACCATATTCAGTCCAGGTGTTGGCGAAGAAAGCGACGCCTCAATCTCACTTAGCTTTGCCTCAAGTTTAGATACTCGCAGTTCAGCAGCCTCGGCAATTTGACGTGCTCGCTGACGCTCCTTAGATCGCTGGTGGGCGTTCATGTGGCTAATGGATATTACCGCCGGCTTCTCCTGGAGAAGCTTCTTGACTTTTGTCTCTTCAATGGCTTTGGGAATTGGAATAGCTTGTGCCGCAGACCATACCGGTAGTGAGCCCTCTTTCATCTTTTCTCGGTATTCGCCGTAATTCATGTCCAGCAGCCGTGCGCTTCCCTGATCAACCTCCAGGATTCGGGTGGTTACTATCTCCAGCAGGTATCTGTCGTGTGACACCAGCAGCAGAGTACCGTCGTAGTCAATCAACATCTGATTGAGTGTTTCACGGCTGTCGATATCCAGATGGTTGGTCGGTTCGTCCAGCACGAGCAGGTTTGGCTTCTGAATGGTTAGCTGAGCGAGTACAAGCTTGTTCTTCTCCCCTCCCGACAGCATTCTAGCTGGCCTGAAAACATCCTCCCCTGTGAACAGGAATTTCGCGAGGTGCATTCTTGCCTGGGCTGGCTCCATGTCAGCAACGCTCATCAGGTTCTCAATCACAGTAGCATCCAGGTCCAGATCGGATGTATCCTGTGCGAAGTACCCCACTGTCACGCTAGCACCCAATCGCACCATTCCTGTAGTTGGAGTTTCTCGTCCTAGCAGTATTTTCACAAGGGTGGACTTGCCAACACCATTCGGTCCAACGATTCCTAGCCTGTCTCCACGCATAATCAACCCTGATACGTTGGAGAACAGCGTGCGGCTTCCATACTGTTTGCCAACCCCATCCAGGATAACAACCTCATCTCCACTGCGCTTGGAAGTTTGAATATTGCCTTTCATCTTCCTGCCAGTTGGAGCCACGCGTTCCGCAGCCTGGGCGTCTGCCCTCATGGTAAGCCCATGTTCCTTAATTTTTTCAGCCCACTTCATTCTCTCGTATGCCTGAGTTTTTTTCGTGGGTGTGTTCTTCCACTTTTCAAAAAACTCAGTGAGGCGCGCTATCTCTTTCTGTTCTCTCTCATACTGCTCCAGCTGCTTCTCCCTGTTTGCCTCTTTCTGTTTAAGAAATGCGGAGTAGTTCCCGGGGTAGAACGTTATCTTCTTCTGATCGAGCTCGGCAATCGAGGTCGTCACCCTATCCAGAAACGTTCTATCGTGAGAGATTAGCAGAAGGGCACCACCATAATTTTGCAAAAATCCTTCAAGCCATTCTATTGCTTCAATGTCCAGATGGTTTGTGGGTTCGTCGAGATATAAAAGGTCTGGTCCAGAAAGTAGAAGTCTTGCAAGAGCAAGACGTGTTTTCTCTCCGCCAGAAAGTTTGGAGCAGGATTTTTGAATGTCCTGAGGTCCGAAGCCAAGCTGCTTAAGAACGGCAGGAATGTCTCTAAGGTTGTCATATCCGCCCATAGCTGCAAACCGGTCGTGCATCAGGCCATATTCTTCAAGGGCTATCGCCAGCTTGTCCGGGTCCTCAGCTACATCCGCAATCTGGTGTTCCAGTTTCCGAAGATTAGCTTCCATAGCCATAACAGGGGCAAATGCGGCTTCAGCCTCTTGCAGAACTGTGCGATTAGGATCTACGGCCTGTTCCTGTTCCAAATAACCAAAACGTACACCTGGCCAGTAATTTACTTTGCCCTTTTCTGGCTCCATCTGATCGGTGAGAATACGCATTAAGGTGGTTTTACCAGCACCGTTCTTACCTATGAGTCCAACTTTTTGACCCCATTCAAGCCTAAAATTTATGCCCGTAAAAAGCATATCTGGACCAAATGCATGCTGAATATTACTAACTGTAAGCAGACTCATATGTGATAATCACTCCTAATATCTAATTATACCGCAGATAGAGTTTTTGAAACGCAAAACAGCGAACCGTACCTATTCACTTTCCCCTAGCATTCTAAGCGACACCTTGCATCTATGAAATCATTATTTCACGTGTTAAATCGGTTGCTACAGAAGACATAAATTAGATTAGATTTTTTGAAATATTGTAACTGTCATTTGACATAACCGGGGAACTATGATAAGATACTTTTAGCGAATCGTCCAAAAGTCAGGACGTTTCGCTGTTGGTTTTAGGTAGCCTATTTTGCCCTACCCCAGACACTTTGGAGAAATCTCTGTTATGAGCTTCCATGATGAGTTAATACTAACAGTATCCAGTAAACGACAGAAGGAAGACGAGTTGCACCGCCTTCGCAATGTTGAACTTCCAGCTATTCGAACCGCCATACAGCTGGCCAGAGAGTATGGTGATCTCTCGGAAAATTTTGAATACCAGGCAGCGCGGCAGGCTCAGGCAATCCTTAATGGAAGAATAGCTGAACTTGAAGCACTCATAACGCGTGCCCGTGTAATTGAGGATAATGCGGCAGAAGGAAGCGTTACGGTTATGATAGGCTCAACAATATTATTACGTAATACAGAAGATGCGGAAGACGAGTTTAAAGTAACCATAACAGATGCAGCATCAGCAAATGGTGACGATAAAATCTCAAGCCTTTCACCCATAGGAAAAGCGGTAATGGGATTCAAAACAGGTGACATAGTAAAAGTAACTTTGCCAGACGGAGAATCCTCATTCGAAATTGTTCAGGTAATTATCTGAATATCGGAAACTCTACCGACTTTTTATCGAACTATGCAGACTGAAGTATCATCCAGATAGCAAGAGAGACGATTCACTTCTTTAGCGGTACGCATTAGTCTTTCTGCAAGCTTTAGTGGTTCTGCAAACATTCTAGCCGAGGTACGTCCGGTTTTAACCTGGCGTACCTCGTCAGCTCTCCACGCCCAGCTGCCAGCAGGGCAGTTTTCCACAATCCATACATCACCCAGTGTATCCATACCAACCATAATTCTGACACCGGGGTTATAAGACCATACTTTAACGATTTCTGTAAGAACAGGATGCTTTTTGATATTGATCGCCATAATTAGCTTGAAACCTTTGAACAGTATTATATTGCATCAATTTAGTGATATTTGATTATACAACATATTTAAAGCCAAAGTTCCATAATTAGCGATCTCAAGCATTACAACTTTACTGATATGCAAATTCCGTGAAGTAGACATTCACAACCTCATCCTTATGGATTTCGGCATTACATCCAGCTTCCAGCATTTTCTTCAGTTCTTCTCTTCCCTTGTCTGTGCTGATATCCTGAACTGTTTCATTCGTGAGCACATTCAGTACAGCATCACGAATCTGTGCAATCTGAGTGCTTGTGGTACTGGACTCAACTCCTTTGGCAATCCCAAGAGTAATGGTCGTTCGAAGGTAGTGATCCCCAGGGCCAGATAGATTCACCATGAATTCATCAAGAGGAAGCTGACTGCCCTCTTTCAGAACCTTTTTCACACCAGGCTTCTCCTTCTTGCCACCCAGCATACCTTTCGCTCCAACAACACCTAACGTTAATATCAGAACGGTAGCAATGATGGCAATAATCTTCTTTTTGCTTTTTGATGGAGGAGCCTCTCCCTCAACTGCTTCTGGTTTTTCCTGTTTCTTTTTAGACATTGAATACTCCTTAAAGTCTTGATAGGTTACTATTACCTGTTAGTTATTTGTTGTAGAGGTGCCAGTATTGTTAACCACCACCCGATTGATTTCTGCCTGCCGCAGGAGATCAGCCTGTTGCTGCATCCTCGTTTTTAAGATAACAATGTCTACCCGCCTGTTCCTTGCTCTGTTCTGAGGAGAGTTATTTGGAACCAGCGGCCGTGTATCTGCATATCCCGCAGCTGAAAATCTGTTCCTCTGTAGATCTGATTTATCTGTAAAAAACCGTAACACTGATACTGCCCTTGATGTTGACAGGTTCCAGTTAGATGGAAACTCTGCCGTATGTATGGGCTTATTATCGGTATGTCCCTCCACCAAAATGTCATTTGGGAGTGGAGAAAGCACTTTAGCCACATGTTGTAAAAGTGGCATGCTTTTCTTCATCAGCACTGCCTGTCCACTCTTAAAAAGAGTTCCATCCGACAAGAGTGTAATCACAACTCCTCTCTGATCACTGCTAACCGAAACACTCTTTCCTAGTCTATTTTGTTCCACATATTTCCGCAAATCTGCTAGTGCATTTTCATATTTCATAAATGCAGGATCGTCAAGAATTTTCCCTGTCCCCCCACCTGAATTTTTACCTTTTGCCTGGGAGCCGCCAAACTCACTTCTTACAGAAGCAGCGACTTCCTGAAACTTATTTTTATTCATTACGGACATGGAATACAGCATCAGAAAAAACGCTGTAAGCAGAGTAATCATATCTGCATATGTTAACAGCCATCTTTCGTGGTTATGATGTCCCTCCTGATGCACAGGAACTCTACGATCCATCCGGATCATCGTAAGCTGCTCCTTAGATTTCCACTCTGGGGAAGGCCTACTCGCAAGCGTGGAGCTAAATAGGCTTTGAGTTTCTCGTCTACAATCCGTGGGTTATCACCAGACTGAATGGCGAGGATACCTTCCACCATCACCTCACGAATAAGAACTTCCTGGGTGGATCTGGCTTTCAATTTGTTTGCTAACGGCAGGAAGATCAGGTTTGCACTGGAAACACCATAGAGTGTTGCTATGAAGGCTCCGGCTATAAGTGGTCCCATCTTGCTGGGATCGCTCAGGTTGGCCAGCATGTGAACCAGACCCATAACAGTGCCTATGATCCCTAAAGTGGGTGCAAACCCTCCTAATGTTGTAAAGATCGACTCACCCACCCTGTGACGTGATTGCAGAAAATGGATCTCTGTTGTCAATATCTCACGAATCAGCTCCTGGTCAGTTCCATCTATTGCTAATCGCACACCTTTCTGCATAAAGGGATCTCTGATTTTCTTGCACTCATCTTCAAGTACCAGTAGCCCTTCCCGTCTGGCTCTTTCTGCGAGCTTTACCAAAAATCGTATTACCTCTCCAGCATCCAGTGTAGGCTCGGAAAAGGCCTGACGCATAATTCCCGGTATCTCCATAATCTGATTCATTCGAAAGCTGATTATGGCCGCCCCGAATGTACCTCCTAATACCAGGAGAGCGGCTGGAATGTTGATAAGTGTGCGTACATCCCCTCCTTCCATTATCAGGGAGACGAGTAATGCGCCCCACGCTAACAACAGACCGATTATTGTCGCCAGATCCATCTTTCCTACTCCTCTCAAAACTAACAGGGCTGCTCTGTAGATACCGAGGCTGCGTAAGACCTCAGTGCAGAACCACCAGTTTCAATGCGATATTTCACAATTCTATCTTTTATTTCGGCTGCACTTTCCCGCACGAGCAGCTTTCTACCGGTGAGTGTGGTGATAATAGTATCGGGTGTTGATTCCACAAATTCTATCAGGTCTGCATTGATATAGATCTCTGAATGATCAAAGCGAGTAACCAGGATCATGAATAACTCCTTACGAGGCTGAGGTTTAGAAAAACCCCAGCCTCTACCACTACTGTGAGTGATCTAGCCTACTTACTGAACCATTCCGATTACAGTCTGGAGGAGCTGATCCACAGTTGTAACGATTTTTGAGTTCGCCTGAAATCCTCTCTCAGTTGTAATCATGTTGGTGAACTCACTTGAAAGATCCACATTCGACATCTCCAGATATCCCGTGCTGATGGAACCTCGGCCAGATTGACCGGGAACTCCCGTCTGAGGCAGTCCTGAGTTAACTGTCGTGGAATATGTGTTCTGCCCATTGGCCGATAGACCCGATGGATTTTCAAAGGAGGTGAGGGCAACCTGACCTAACGCCCGGGTCTGTCCATTGGAGAAAACGCCGTTCACAACTCCACTCTGATCAATGGTGTAACTCTGCAGGGTGCCCACCGGGAAACCATCCTGCGAGGATGCTGCCACACTGGGTGTACTGGATAACTGATTAATCCCGCTGAAGTCCATGGCGATTGTGAATGGATCTGTTGCACCTGTTGTTGGTGTAACCACAACATTCTGCTTGGACTTGTCTATGAGCTGACCAGTAGAGTTAAAATAGAGTGGACTGTTGGTAGCAGTGGAAGCTGCTGAACCAGGAGGATTAACCGTTCCAGGCACGCTGCTTCCTAAAACCACGCCGTTCTCGGAGATGGTCCAGTTCCATTCAGAGGTAGCCGATGCAGGAGCAGCGGGCAGAGGAGGTGTACCCAATCCTGTCTGTGTGCCTACGAGTGAGCGAGTAAAGCTGGCGGTAAGTACATGCTTTACTCCCAAACTGTCATACACATTCATCGAAGTAGTCCAAGTGGGTGAAGAGCCACTCTGACCGTCGCTGCTTCCTGCGATGTTGTTAGGGGATGTTGCAATATTTGTGAGGGTACTGCCATAGTTCACGTTTACATTGAAGTTTGGCGCTCCCGATGTACCAATTACTGGAACTGAAGTTGGCAGGCCAGTGGAGTTAGCTGCATCGAATGCTCCGGTCGTGAGGTTGAACTCCATGGTATGGGTGCCTGCAACGGGTGCGCCATCTACGCTGATGCCTACATTCCAAACACTATCTGTACCAGTAGATGTCCCCTGAGTGAACGCATAGGAGATTGTGTGGGCATTTCCCTGCGCATCATACACTGTATCATTCACTGTAGAGGGATTGCTTGAGAGGTTTCCGCCCAGCGTCATTTCAGTCGACTGAAGAGAACTCCCTGCGTCCAGGTTACCAGAAAATGCTCCATTGTTTGTCTGCTGTACCGATGTAAGAGTGCCAACTGGAATAGAGAGAGTGCTAGCAGAAGTAATGGGCGTTGATGTGTTTATATTTCCGTTTGCATCTGCCTGATAACCAAGCAGCTTGTCTCCTGTGGAGGCATTCACCAGTGAGCCGTTACCATCCAGAGTGAAAGATCCATCGCGGGTATACGATACGGTGCTCCCATTACCCACCATGAAGTACCCCTGTCCGGAAATTGCCATATCGGTATTGCTGCCTGTCTGCTGAAGACTTCCCTGAGTCTGCAGTGAGCCCACATTGCCAATCATTACGCCCAATCCTAACTGTGTTGGATCGGTTCCACCTATTGTTGATGAAGGTGCTGAAGCACCCCGTAAAGTTTCGGAAAGCTGGGTTTCAAAGGACACGGTACCGTCTTTAAACCCAACAGTATTAACATTAGCGATATTGTTACCGATTACATCTAAACCGGTCTGCTCACCCTGAAGACCGCTAACACCTGAGTACATTGCCTGAAGCATTTGTGAATAATCCTCCGTGAATTTAGCTCTTCGTCAATCAATCAGAAGGGCTGTATGCCAGGCTTCCTGTAGTGTTAACCACAGGACCAGCCTGAGTGATATAACTGCTATGCAATCACTGCGCTATCAATGTTGGTGAACACGTTATCCTTCAGATTTTCTCTGTCCACCACTGTAACGACAGTTCTATTCTTAACACTCACAACCATTGCCATGTCGTCCATAAGAACGAGGGCATCTCTGGATCCCTTTCCAGCTGCTTTCTGCACTGCTCCGTGAAGTCTCTCAAGATGAGAGGGTTGTAAAGCAATCTGTCTCGATTGCAGACGGGTTTGTGCATGGGCTGAAAAACGGATACTCGAACCTTGCAGATTGGCTGGAAGAGGTTGAGAGGGCGCAATCCCCTGCTGTACCCGTAGCAGATCAGCAAAAGAAGAGGGAGATGCCGCCGCTGCTGTGTTAGATGCTGCGGATGCCTTTCTCGCTTCAATCTCAGTGGAAACTACAGGAAGCTGAGGCACAATAAGTTGTGTGGGGTCTGCCATTTAAAAACCTCTAGACTGCAAATCTATTGAGAAACCTGTGTTACCTGAGCCATGGATACAGCTGAACCGCTATCCAGGTTGAGAGTTACATTCGAACCATTCCAGCTTACACTTGTTACCTTGCCGGTCACAATCTGCGACTGGTTGTTAACGGTGGAGAGTGCGCTCACTGTATGTCCAAGCAGTCCTGCTGCAGCAAGCTGTGACTGGCCGGTAGATACGCTGTTTATGCCCTCAACGGTAGAGAACTGGGCAAGTTGTGCCAGCATCTGCGTCTCATCCACAGGTTGGGAAGGATCCTGATTTGCCAGCTGGGTAGTTAAAAGTTGAAGAAAGTTCTGCTCAGTCAGTTTCATGTTGTTAGAGACCTGTGACTGAGCAGAAGCTGTCGATGAACCTGAACTGCTAGTTGAACCCACTGATTGTGAACTCATATAGAAATATCTCCCGGGTCTATACCCGATAATCTAGTAAGGAATTGTTTGTCAGCGGTTGAACGGCTGACATGGAAACCTCTGCTGCGGTATCAGCAGAAGTGATCTGAGAATTCATTGTCCTGTACTGTTGAACAGGCTGCTGATGCAGAGCTGCCTGGTGTTGAGGATTCTGATAGTTCATTGCGTTACCACCAGCACCATTCAAATCCACATTCAGACTTTGCAGCTTCAGCCCTTTCTGTTCAAGAGAGGCATTCAACGTATGATTTCCCGATTGAAGTGCCTGCCTGGCAGTATCACTCGATGCGATCATATGTGCCACTATGCCATCTTTTGTCTGGCTCATGGTAATCTGAACGGAGCCCAGATCAGATGGGTTGAGATGAATAGTGACGATGCCGCCTCCAGACTGAGCACGCAGCTGATCCACATGTGCAGAAATCTGGTTGATAATCTTCATCTGGTCACTATTCGGAACGGGAGGAACAGCAGTCACACCATTTACCGCATTGGATGGGGTAAGAGTAGCTGTACCTCCGACGGCATTCACAAGGTTGTTATTTCCCGTGGATGTAGAAGGTACTGGCGTCTCTGGCTGACTACTCTGCTTGCCATTAGATCCACTATTGCCAGTTTCTGACTTGGATTGCGCAGCCTCCACCACCGTCACTCCGGTACCCAGAAGGGTATCAGTCACGGTAGAACTTCCCAATCCTTTGGTATCCTGTGCAACCTGCACCTTTATGGGTGTGGCTGACGCTGCGGGTGGAACTACAGCCACAGACTGCACAGGTGAGACATTTGCAGTTTCGGCAGCAGCAGGAGCGGTGCTCTGGGAAGAAGAACCTGTGAGTGCCTGCATTCTTTGTATTTCACTCAGCTTGCCAGAAGCTGTAGCAGGATTTGAAGCCTGTACAGTTGGATTGCTCACAACTACCGCATCAGCATGAACACTCACTGCACTCGTGGTACCTTCCCTGGGAAGTATAGGATTAGTAGTTGTGCCCACAAGCGAAGGTTTAGGAGCTAACAGGTTTGGTGTGTGAGCTACGGATGTTGCTGTATTTGGAGCAGAAGGTGCCGCTTTGGAAGTTGACTGTGTGGCAGCGTTTGTCGATACATCTGCCGGCACGTCCACATTAGAAGGTGCCGCTTTGGAAGTTGACTGTGTGGCAGCGTTTGTCGTCACTTGTGCAGCAATTCCAGCCGGCTGGGCATCGGAACCAGTAACCAGCTGAGTAATTGGAACCTCACTCTGTGCGGGCTGATCAGCTGTTGTAACAGGTTTACTTTTATCGAGAGCAGCAGTAGTGTCAGCTGTTTTAGTTGGAGCGGGTTCCTGCTTGACTTGAACCGCTGCTGGTGTGGAAGGAGTAAGCTGCGACATAGCTAGCAGCACGGCCTGGGAAGAGCTGTCGGGCTGGACTGGTGTAGGTGATACTCCTGCTTTCGTGTCTGTTTTGCTTTTTGAAGCAGCTTCAGCAGGAACAGCATCCGCACTAGCGGTTGAGTTTGTTGACACCAGCTCTTTTGCAACATCCGAGATACTAATAAGTGAAGCCTCAGAATTATGCGGTGGTGCTGCTGGAGGTGGAGGTGCTCCACCATTAACATTTCCCGAGCCTGCAACAGTGTAATCGTTCTTCGCATCCTGGAACTCAGAATTACCGCCTGTTACATTGGAGTTAGGTGGTGGTGCGCCGCCGATGTGGCCATTGGAACCACCATTTCCCTGGGTAGAATATGCGTTCCTTGCATCCTGAAACTCCGAACCACCCGATCCACGAGGTGGAACACCACCTTCTGCACCGTTCCGACCATGATGGTTCTGCATCTGTGTTTGATAAGAAGCAGTTGCATCAGGTGTCTGACTAGACGTGGATCCGCCCTGGGAACCACTTCCACCTGAAACATTTGCCTGCTCCACTAGCACAGGATTGGGTAGTGAGGGTACTATTGAAATCATCTGAGACAACCTCCATGTCATTCACAATTCTATTCACGTTTTCAATTGTCGGCATGAGTTGAGAATGATCTTCAGTTTTTTTCATTGTCTCAGTTAAGGATCTAAACAGAAATGCAATTTAACAGACAGCTATTATCTACCTTGCTAACTACTTGTCTTCTCTTTTCCCTCTCAACATTCACGAAAGCCCTACCCAGCTCATCAGCTGATCAGGAGTCTCTGCCAGTCGGAGGACCTAATTCCATCATCAGACTGAACCCGCAGAGTGTCACATTTTCGTCCAGTAACAACAATCATGTTTTACATGGCTGCCTGCTCGCGATACGCACCGAACAGAACGGGCATAAAAGATCATTTCTGCTCTCACAGAATCTTTATTCCAATTTGGAAACATGTGCTCTCACTCCGGGCACTAACCTGTTTCCAGATTCCATCTTGAGACCTGCTGTTTCTGATTTAGGTTTAGATTGCTCGGTACTAATTTTCACCCCTGTTATTCCACAGGAGATCACACAGCATCCGTCACCAGGTTTCTGTATTGTATGGAGACTCAGAAATCCAAGACCGATTCCTGTTACAGTCTCAGTACTGGTGAGCTGGGAGCCACCTGTTGAAGATACACCCCTTGAATCTTCCGTTATGAATAGTGAAAATGGGGAGTTTGGTGTGAGCATTCTGCATTCCGGTTATAAATCTATTCTGGCATGTGCACCTGAGAGATCGAATCAGACGGTGAGTGAGGCAGCATGGCAAACTTCAGCTGCAGTGCCGGACTGGTATTCCATGTTTAGAGAACATGGGACGATCGGTACGGTATCAGCCAAAAGCAGTAATAATGCATCCGCCGTTTGTGTGAAATTAGTACTAAAGCCAGGGGAGAATACAGATCTGCCATTTGCGGTTGTATGGGGTAAGGAAGGAACGGGAGAATCCAGTCAGGCTCAGCCAGTTGAAACCTCCTCAGAAAGATTATTAGAAGAATGGCTGCCGCTCCATATACTTACCGATGAGTGGCAACGGAAGATTCAGTTTTCCAATCTGCCCGAATCCCTTCAAAACAAGTCTATTTCATCTGTCAAAGACCTTTTCACCGATTATCGCACAAACTCCAAAGGTTTTCTGGTGCAGAAGAGTGTTTCAGAGAATCAGAATGCATACAATGTATTTTTAAGCTATCCATTGCTCGAGTTTTTTGCTCCAAGAAGTGCGGAAAATATGGCCACAACAGAAACAGATCCTGTAGTGAAGTCCTATATGCTTCTGGAACAGTGCATGTGGGCGGGAAATAGAGATCTACTTATACGCACCATAGCGCAAACAGTAGATGAACTCTCCAAGTTGTCTGGGAGAAATACTGAAAGGAAATGGCTGGCACTTCAGGCACTGTTGAACAGCCTGCAGTATCTGCCTTCTGACAGCGATGCTGCCACATTAAAAGCAAAATTGAATCATGCACTATCAGCTATGCCAACATTGACTATGCCACTTTCTCCTGCTGGTGACTGGATTGCTAAACGGCTGGGAATAAAGGTTCCAGTCACGAATGTTCCTTTTACTGAAAATACATCACACTCCCCTGCCGATATACTGGAAACGTTGTCGGTTAATCCTCAACAGGCGATAGATGCTCTCATGAACACAAATCAGCTGCAAATCACAACCTCTCATACTGGGTTGAATAGCGCAGCATACTGGAACATTCCAATTACCATGACCGGTCTGCATCTTGATATCCCAAATCAGAGTGCAACCATATTTCCTTCTATACCCGGTGAATGGAGAGTACTGGACTGCCCCGTGTTTGCACCCACATTTGTTGGCAGGATCCATTTTGCACCAGGCATACACGGGCCAGAAATTGAGCTGAATATAGACGATGTTCTACCGTTATCTCCCAGTGCAGCAATAAGTCATCTATTCAGCCATACTGCAGCATTCAGCCTCAAAACACTTAGCATCCCAGGCCCTATTCTTGAAACCGATAGCGCCAGCAGCACTTTCAATGTGTTTATAAGCCTCAATCATCATCCACTAGCTTATAAATTTAGACTCATGCCCGACAAGTCAGTGCAGATACAGTTCAGTGCACCCGTTGCACTGTCTACGGGGGACATGCTGGAAATCCGCGAACAGTAGAAGGGAGCTATTGGGTCTGCGCCAGAAGAAATCTTGGCCATAATGGAGCGGCAAGAGTGAGAGACAGATTGTTGTAGGCTGTGAGATAGCTGGATGGCGCTGGCACATAGATCGACAGACCATGTGCGCCCTCCTCGCCCGTCGGACCTTCTTTAGCTTCCAGAATTACTCCATGTTCTCCTGTAAGAGTGTTCTCCAGATTCAATGCCGCCTGCTGCATGTCTGTATCTGGCGATTCAGTACGTATGAGGTCTGCATAGTCCCAAAGATCCTTATAATCTCTATATTCTGTTGCAAAGTGCTGGGCACCGCCTTGTATCCTATCAGGAAATACAGGGTCTGTACGCAGTCTGGCAAATAGCGCAGACTGATCCTGAACATGCTCGTTCATAACTCCTGCAAACGCATTCAAGCTCTGAGCAAAGCCATTCATTTTAGACAGATCCAGCATCGATTGTGTGAGTACAGAAGAGTAGCTGGAGTTAAGGTAGCTAGGATCGTTCACAAATTCGGTGATGATGTGGTTCCCCAGATCGCATGGGGTGTCGTTCCCTCCATCTGCCTCAAGATCGGCGATCCATTTGTCATAAGGATATCCCGGGGCTGGAGGGCTTTCCTCGGAGCCTACCATCACTGAGGCATTGTTTCTAATTTCGTATGCCACCTCTGCCATCTCTTCCAGCGAGCAATCCAGGATCACCATATCGAGGGGACGCACTGTAGCAGACAGTGCCTGAGGAAGTTCCCAGGTTTCAATTTCATCCGTATACTCATCATCAGCAGCCACAGCACGCATAGGCTGAGCAGTAGCAGCCTTTATGGATCTGTACACATTCTCCCAGCCGGAACCGTGATCCCAGATGAGTAGAGCAGTATGAGATGCCGGATAGTTTGTGGTGCCCCATTTAACAAAATCAGCCAGAGCATGGTAACTGCCCATATCTTCAGTGCCATTGGGTTTGCCATTAGGATCGGGCAAGGTGTCTGTGAAACCGG
>JAJZFJ010000146.1 GCA_021805395.1 bacterium | reverse complement strand
AGCAGGGACATATTCCAGTTCAGTCCTAATCTCTGTATCAATCTCATGGAGAGGATGGTTACAGGTTTTACAGATCTGATCTTCTTCAGCAAGTTGGTAATGGATATCTCTTTCAGGGAGATTCTTGAACCTGTCTTCCCTTTTCGTAGGGGATCTGCGAGGTTTGATTGTTTCAGGAGTAGGCTCTGGTTCTGGCTGTTGAGTGAGAACTTCCATCTCGTTGAAGAGGGTAGGAACCTGGATTTCTGGAGTGACTTCTCGAGACTTACCATACATCTGTGCTCTTAAGAGATGTATCTCTTCTTGCATTGTATTAATGGTTGCCAGGTACTGTTTGATCTCAGCGTTTTTCTGAGCCAAAACAGTATGGAGTTCATTAATTTTGTAGGTAAAAATAGTATCCATAAGAGTGTATATTATTGTACTTTATAATGTCTACTTTGTCAACAGTTTTCCCTCTAAATTATTGATGTGGCATTCAGTGTTTTATGCGCTAGTTGCTGCTCAATCGTAAGACCATCCAGGAGCCATTGAAGCTGACGGCGTTCGATACAGATGGGGGTTGTTTCTTTAGCTGTTGGCCACCGGAATTTGCCCCGTTCAAGCCGTCTATAGTAGAGCCAAAATCCGTTATGTTCCCACCGCAAGATCTTTATCTTGTCTCTGTTGGCGTTGCAAAACACAAAGAGACTTTGATCTAAGGGGTTCAGTTCAAATGTTAGGCTTACAATAGCAGCCAATCCATCAATGGATTTCCGCATATCCGTGGTACCTGGAGCTAAAAAGATTCGGTAACTTTCACATTGTGTAAGCATCTCTAAGCCCTCAAGGTATCTACAACAGATCGTAATACCGTATGGTCGAACCCGGCATCGACATCTATCACGATACTGCCGAGACGAATTGAGACACCTGATTGTGAAGCACGGGGTGATTCGTCAACGAGGGTAACTGGTATCCAGGGGTTGGTTGGGGTTGTGGGTACTAACTTTTTGCGCCAGGATTGGAAAGTTACCAAAGAGATGTCGTTAGCCATACACCAGGATTTGATGTCCATGCCAGATTGAGTATATTCGGCTAATCGGCTTTCCCAGAGCTCACGAACTTGTGCACGTTTCATTATAGAGACCTCCTAAATGGTATTAGTCTCTATTATCCTGATCTACTGGGGACGTGGGAACGTGGTGAATTTTTGACGCTTACGTAGTAAAGGTGAAACTGGGTGAAGCAGCAGTAGGTGCATTCAAATATAGGATCATAAATATAATCCCAAATACATTATATAAAGTGGACTTCACGCTGAATCTTACTCTTTCTGCTAAGGACACTATTTTATAATAATGCCCTTAGCAATCAATTGATCTTTCTACCTAGACACTGAAGTGATTTACGGAAACTGCCTCCAGACTCCACTGCTCAAGTAGTGTTTAATATGCCATGTGTAGATTGTTAATGAGCTTTGGATTTTGATTGTGCATTGGCAGCATTTTTTTGCAATCTGGCAAGCTGAATGTTATTCTGTTGTGTAGGCATGATAACATATCTTCTATCTGGTAATAATTTCGGGATATTGCTAATGACAAACTTGAAATTTCGTAAAGCTTGCATTGGATGTCCAGTAATGTCATCCACTATACTCATTGCATTTGCAATACATAGATCATACCATGTATGGTTAAGTGTTGTTATATTTTGAAAAATTCTATATACTTTTTGTGTTCCATTCATATATTTTGTAGGATCATGGTGTAATGATTCATATTTGTAACGTAAAAATATGGATTCATCATTACCATATGCAGCATATAACGGCATCCAGTCGGGATATTTTTTTAGTTGAGTATGAATTAATTGCACATCTTGTTTATATCTGGCAGTAATAAAAGGATAAAAAGAGGGAGTTGCCATTTTGATCATCATTAACCCTCGAAGAAAATCTTCTCTGGCAGATGTATACTCCAAAGTTATGCCAGGATCATTCGGATCTTTCATAAAAGCATCCCTCATCGTATGAATACCTCTAATTTTGCTTCCAAAGGCATAAATATTTTTATCTTTACCTTCAAGGTCCATTATGCTCGCTGGGATTTTAACTTTAGGATAGAATTTCCACTTAGAAGTTCCACATGTTTCTATATACAGGCTATATCCATAGGCTGCCTCCAACACAGCACTATGGGTGTAATAGCGTCTCAAGGTATCAAGTTCAGGAATTCCATATCTCAGAAGACATGTCTGATAAGCCCTCTGGATAATTTCAAAAAGGTTACGAGAATTGTTTAAATTAGCATGTATTGCCTCATTCATCTCCATTTGGGTACTAAATTTATAACTATTCTCTTTAAGTACATCTGCATTAACGAACTGTGAAAACCCAGCTACACAGAATATGGCAGCTGTCAAATATGACAAAGTATTTTTCATTTAAATCTTATCCTCTCATTTGAATTGAATAATGATGAGTGCGGAGATGATGAAGTCTCCGCACTCATTCGTGATGATCATCCTGTACTATGGCTGATGAGGATCATAATTTACAGGAGGCGGCATATTAGGATCGTTTGCTACTGACGGATATGCATATGCAACTGGCCCAGCGGAAGGGAGAGTAAAAGCATTGGCATTCACAATTTTCCAGAAATATCTTGGATCATCAAATGGACCATCATCAGATACAGATCGATATGCAACAGGAGTATGGTTGGAGTCATATATTATGTCTTCGCCCGCGGGACTAAAGGAGCGATAATCCAGTACATGTCGCATGAATTGAGCTTCTTCTTCGCATATGGCTATACTCCCAGCAGGCACTGCCGGGCTGGCTGGTATATTCCAGGTGGTGGTTTGTCCAGTTGTATTCGAATATCCTATATTTCCAGCTACAGTTCCTGGGAAAATATCTCCAAAACATTGGGCCAGTTCTTCCAGACCAATTGAAGTCGAAACTTGAACTGTATACCCACAAGTATTAGTTTCACCGATTGATTCCCCTCCTTGTGCAGGTGCAGGTCCTTGTATGACTCCAAACCAATGCTGAGTATTTTGATCAAAAGCTAATCTAGTTCCATCTAGAATATGCTCTTTATCAGAACCAATAGGTTCTACCATTGGGTGGATGTTCATGTCATATTCACCAGTGAAGGTTGCATTGTCACTATCGGTGGCAGTGTATTGCATTGTGCCTGAAGTTGGCTTAGGTGAGGGTGACCAATCATCTTCGTCATTTCCCAGAGCATCTATGTCATCTGTTTCCGTATGACCACCATCTGCAATATCCCATAGTGCACTATTCCAGGTATCCTGAGATTCATTAGGAGTCCAGGAGTAGATAACTGGCGGCGTTGATTTCCAGTTACCCAGGAATGTAGGTTGAAAAGCTTGCCAATTTTCGTTGTATCCAGAATTAGTAGGATATCCAGGGGAATTGATAAGAGTGGTCCAGCCATAAGTAGTATCGCCATGGAATGTATACACATCCGAAGGAGAAAACCACTAGTTGACGGCAGGCGTAGTGCGTTCAACCACTATGGCTCTATTGTCTATGGTTGCCTGCACCATGTTATAAGCATTTGCCCCTTGAGCATTAAGATCATTATATGTTGCCAAGGCAGAAAGATTTGCACTCATATTGGGAGTTGTATAAGTCGCTATTCCATCAGTTGCAGTAAGAGGAATGAGCTCTGTATGAGGCATCAAATTTCCATTTAAAACCGTAAATCCGGAATAGAGTCCACCTGAAGGTCCATCGTAAAGTGAAGGATCACCAAAGCCATCATCCACACTGCATGTAGTACATATGTCTCCACTATAAGCCTGTGCATAAGGAGTAATTGCCAATGTCACATTTCTGGTTGGGTTTGGGGCAGGTGTACCATCTGGATATACCCATGCAACCGTTAAAGTGACTGTTCCTTGTGAACTTAGAGAATAAATACTATTAGCGTATGGAACACCTGATATTCTTATTCCAAAGCCTCCGGCTAAATAAGAAGTTACAGGAGAGGCTAGTGGACCCGGACTTGACCATGAGAATGTTTTGGTTATACCATTAACTGTGCCACTGGAGCTTCCAGATTCCTCAATTTTCGTAATCATCCACTGTGGATTTCCATAATATCCTGGGTATTGTGCACATGCCCTATGAGTGGTTGAATATAACGACATAACAATGGCACAAAGTTTTAACAACTGAAAACAGGTGGCTTTTCTATTCAGAATGGACAAATTTAGTGGATTGGAGGCTGGAGACTGTAACGTTTGTTGCAACTCATTACGAGTCGCGGGGGGGGGGGCTGAAGATATTCGTTCACAAGTGTGAACGGGATTAGATTGGCCAGGCATAAATGTTTCTCCACTTCTTTCTATGATGCTTTTACAAGCATTGAATGTTGCGAAACAGTGACCTACATAACCACAAATGAAATGATTTTCATTATTATATCGATATTAATTTCATTTGTCAAGTCCTGTTTTGCAACTAATTTACTTAGGATTTCTAACTGGAATCACTTAATATAGTTATCGATTGAAATAATGTGTATGAATATACTCAAACCAAAGCATATTTTGGTGGGAATTATGCATAATATTTGTAGTCCTTATCGATTTTTACTTAATTTCCTCCTCCTAACTCCAAATGTTTCCATCCTCATGCAATCCATAATATGTTTTCAGAGCGCACCATTTGGAAGGCTATCGTGGTAAAATCAACCTTATCTATGTTAGGCTTACAACAAATTATTGGCCAGGAGTCTGCAATCGCAGCGCTCCGGTCTGCCCTCAAAACTGCGAAACTGCCGGGTGCGTATCTGTTAACAGGCACCGCTGGAACAGGCAGAAGTTTTGTCGCAACTGCACTTGCGCAGGCAGCGATGTGTCTGGAACCCACCAGTGAGCCGTTCGATGCCTGCGGGGTATGTGCTTCGTGTAAGCTCTTCCTCAGCGGTACCCATCCAGACATTACACATATCTCAGCAGTGGGTGAAAAAATCCAGATCTGGCAGCTGTGGGATAGGGATGGTAAACCACCGGGGATCCTGTCCAGAACATTACGCTACTCACCAACGGTCGGTGCTAAACGTGTCTATATCCTTCACGATGTGGAGAAGTTCACCCCCTCAGCAGCAAACAGTATCCTGAAAGTGCTGGAAGAGCCACCATCTTACGTGATGTTCATCCTTCTTGCCATGGATTCAGCACGCACCCTTCCAACAATCACGTCACGCTGTACCCAGATTCGTCTGTCTACTGTTTCCCAATCACAGCTGGAAGAGTATTTACAGGGCAATTTAAGCTTAACTGCTAGTGATGCTGCGATAATAGCAGCGTACAGCGAAGGCAGGATTGGGCAGGCTGTTCAGATGGCGAATAACCCTAATGTGATGCGGGAGATTAACGAGGTGCTTGCCTTTTCTCTTTCTGCCGCCTCGGCACCTTTGGGAGCAGCCCTTAAGGTGGCAGAACAGATGCGTAAGCTTGCGGGGCAGATGAAGGCTACCGTTCAGCTGGATGTACCAGATGCAGCAGAGGAAGGCGAAGGAAGTACCAAAGAGCGAGCTGCACGTTTCCAGTTTACAGCGCTCTTTGAGCTATTGATGCTGTTTTATCGTGATCTGCTAATGCTGAGTGCTACTGCGGGAAACTGCAAAATAGCGCATCCTGCCCATCGAACTGAAATGATATCACTCTCGCAGCGTGGGGGTCCCTTCAGGTGGCAGGCCTGTCTGGAAGCTATACTCATTGCGCAACGACGCCTGGAGGCTAATGCCAGCATTTCACTTATCACCGAGGTGCTCTCCATGTCACTGCTGGAATGCCCAGAGTGAGCACGGCACTTGAATGCAGTGAGCTCTCTGTAAGACGAGGCCAGAGACAGGTATTCTCTCATGCCGAACTTCGGGTGCAAGCTGGAGAGATTGTGTCTATCATTGGTCCAACGGGTTCAGGAAAGACCACATTTACGGAAATCTGTCTGAACAGATTTAAGCCAGATAGTGGAAGTGTAAAGCTTTTGGGAAGCGATGCAGGAAGTAAAGAGATAGTCAGCAGCATTGCATGTATCTCTAACCACATGAAATTCCATAATTGGGACACAGTTAACAAAATACTCCAGTATCAAATCCATAAAGGTCGTAATTTTGATATCTCAGTTGACTATTATGACCATGTAATTGACACACTCAACATCAGAGCAAGATTAAACGATAGGGTAAACAATCTATCTGATGGTGAAGTATGCAGGCTGAATCTGGCTGCAGCCCTCGTCTCAGGTGCAAAGCTCATAATGATCGATGAGGCATCTACACTGCTGGCATATCCAGAGAAAACAGATGTGACAGTACTCATTAATGAAGCAGCCACTCAGAAGAGAACTGTTATTCTGTTAACCTCACATCCACATCTGTTGGATGGAATAGATACAAAGATGTTCTTCCTCAGAAATTACGGGTTTATTAAGCAGCAACAGTCAACTGACACAGATATGAGTCAAACAATGGTGCAAATTCAAACCGAGACAATGACGGATGAAGCACTTAGAGAACTCAGGAAAGTTGCGCTGAAAATTCGAATCCAGGGTACTTCGTTCAATCAATTCAGTGCATTGCTCTCAAGTGAAGAACAGATACCAGATCTGCTGAAGGCAATGGTGATGCATGGTGCCAGGGTGAAGAGTGTTTATCAGACAGCTGCAACGCTAGAAGAAATTTATCAGGATGTATTTTTAGATCAATGAACTCCACCCCTAAACACGATCCCTACCAGGCATTAAGAATAAGAAGCTTTCTTGTTCTGCTGGCGGCACGATCTCTTGCCAGGATTGGTGAGCAGATGGTGGCTGTGGCTCTAGGTTGGCAAGTCTATCTAAAAACTCATAATCCCCTGTCTCTGGGTCTGGTTGGACTGGCAGAAGCCCTGCCGCTCATACTCTGCTCACTTCCTGCCGGGCATGTTACAGACCATTCTGACAGGAAAACGGTAGCTGTGGTTACCAAACTTCTCCTCACCCTGTGTTCGCTGGCACTTGCAGTGATTGCCTGGTTTAACTTTCCTGTTTGGATTGTGTACTGCGTGATCATCCTTACGGGTGTGAGCGGAGCATTTTCGGGTCCATCTGCCAGCCTGCTTATTGTCGAGATTGTGCCTGAGAATGCGCTTGCCAACGCCACCACGTGGCGCAGTAATTTTGGTCAGTTGGCAGGTGCTGCTGGCCCGGCTCTAGGTGGAGTGGTAATCGCACTGTTTCATGGAGCTACTGCGCAGGTATACATGCTGGATGTTCTGATTTCCACCGTGGTAATAGGTCTGCTGATGAGCCTTAAAATCCAGCGCAGAGCAGAGTCGCGGCGCGAGCCAGTCTCCATAAAGTCGGTGATGGAAGGCATCCATTTTCTACGTGATACTCCAGTTCTGCTGGCAGCAATCACGTGCGATCTGTTTGCAGTGCTTTTAGGGGGGGCAGTTGCCCTGCTGCCGATTTATGCCAGGGATATTCTCCATGTAGGTCCCACTGGTTTGGGATGGATGCGTACCATGCCATCCATTGGTGCAGCAGCTATGGCAATATTCATTGCCCACCGTCCTCCATTTAAACATGCGGGTCCTACTTTTCTATTTTCTGTGGCTGGCTTTGGTCTCTGTACTATTATCTTTGGGATCTCTAAAGACTATATTTTGTCACTGATTATGCTTATCTTCATGGGAGGTTTAGACAGCGTAAGCGTCGTGGTGAGAAGTACCCTAATGCTATTGAAAGCACCAGATGCAATGCGGGGCAGGGTTTCATCTGTCAACTCCATTTTTATCAGCGCCTCAAATGAACTTGGAGCATTCGAATCTGGTGTAACCGCATCTATTCTTGGCCCGGTACCAAGTGTTGTTGTTGGAGGGCTAGGAACAGTTGCTGTAGTAATTATTTGTGCATTGAAATGGCCGGAATTCAGGACACTCGGCTCTATGGATCCTGAAAAAGGGGTTGCAGAAATTGCAACTGAACCCGCTCCTCTGTCGTAAATCAAAATATCTGTAAATAATCAACCAGTTCACTAAATTCTGCTCAGGAGCCTTCCATGACTGCGATTGCAGCTAACAGAAAAGTTGTGCTATTAGATAACGGTGAAGAAGCAAATCCCTATCGGTACCTGCTGCTTGTAGGGTTAATTACCACTGCAATACTTGAAGTGCTCGATACTACCATTGTGAATGTCGCTCTTCCACAGATGGCTGGAAACTTTGGAGCAACCACTGAGCAGATTGGCTGGGTGGCTACCGGCTATATTCTAGCAAACTTAATTGTGCTGCCAATGACAGCATGGCTCTCCTCCCGTTTTGGCCGCAAGAGGTATCTGCTGGCATCAATCTCAATATTCCTCATTGCCTCGTTTCTCTGTGGTACATCGCATTCTCTCAACGAGATGGTGCTATGGAGAATCATCCAGGGATCGGGAGGGGCAGCTCTAATCTCCACGGTTCAGGCAACGATGCGAGAGATATTCCCCCGCGAACAACAGGGAACTATTCAGTCTATATACATAGCAGGAGTGGTTGTTGCTCCCACCATCGGACCAACCCTTGGAGGTTGGATAACCGACAACTACAGCTGGCCATGGATATTCTTTGTGAACATCCCAATTGGGCTGTTTGCTATGGCAGTCATCTATCTGTTTTTAACGGATGCCACATACAAAATGAATACCAGTTCCATCGACTGGTATGGTGTATTCTATCTCGCAGTGGGTCTCGGAAGTCTGCAGTACGTTCTGGAAGAGGGGAACCGCGATTACTGGTTTGACAGTGTTCTTATAGTTCGCCTGTCGATCGTATCGGCGGTGGCAATTTTCTGCTTTATTTACTGGGAGTTAAGCCCGCGAAACAGGGTTCCTATTGTAAATCTCAGGGTTATCAAAAATAGGGATCTACTTGCATCACTGGCGCTAATCATGTCTCTGGGTTTTGGATTATATGGAGGCATTTTCCTGTTTCCATTATTCTCCCAGAATATATTGGGCTTCACTGCCACTGATACCGGTCTTGCCCTGCTGCCGGGAGGGATTGCAACAGCCCTCAGTGCTTTGACCTGCGGACGTCTGCTAAACGGTGCAAAACCTCTTGCCAATCCCCGGTTTTTAATGATACTGGGACTGTCAATTTTTATCTATTCCATGTGGAGTTTGGGACATCTAACTTCAGTTAGTGGTGAGGCAAATACACAGGTCGCACTTATTATCAGAGGTCTGGGTTTAGGTCTGCTATTCACTCCCATCAATCAGGCTGCATTCAACTCTCTTAAAGGTGTGGAGATTGCTCAGGGTGCAAGTATGTTAAATCTCTGTCGTCAGCTGGGAGGCTCTTTTGGAATTGCCATTTTGAGTACCTACCTGGACAATATGCGACGCTTCCATACCACCATGCTGAATGTAAATTTAAGTCCTGAGAACCCGATCTTTCAGCAGAGACTTAAGAGTGCGCAGTCTGTGCTTTTGATGCATGGTATGTCTGCGACAAGTGCCAAAATGGGAGCAATGGGACTGATTGAACAGAGTGTGGTTAAACAGGCATCCACCATGAGTTTTAATGATGCATTTTTGCTGATCGGGGCTGTTTCACTTTTCGTGTCACCCATGGTGTTTGTGTTCCGATCAAGGAAATCGAACAAAGCTAAAGCAGCAGCAGTGGATGCACATTAGTCTGTTCAGAATCGAAATGCTCCGTTCAAAGCTCCGTCTCCAATTGCACCAAGCAGAGTTACACAACGTTCCAGGCCTCTCATACTCATCTGCACTCGTGGCAGATGTACTCCAATACTTGGCAAAGCAATTGAAAGCGTGGAAGCTAGCGGGGTAAAGAGCAGTGTTTGACTGCCACTTCTGGCAGCAGAGAGATGAAACTCCACCCCTTCTTTTTTCAGCAGATCGGACACGGCAATTCCAAAAGAGGGGTCTATGAAATTTCTACCCTCAAAAATCCTGATTGCAGGCAGATCCAGTTGTCCATCTGCCAGATTATTGATGCCGGGTACATCAGCATTAGCAATAAGCTCCAGGTTTGGTGCATGCATTTGCAGGTAGTGGACTCCTTTTCGAGCCACATCCATCGCGCACTCTTCAGCCATCACCAGCATGGCACCCACATGAGGACTATTCAACGCTCGGACTGCTTCAATCACAGCGTATAGGGTGACGCGTGGATCCAGCGCCTTACCCTCGATCAAATCTCCATCAATTTTAGTCTTTTCCTTGAATGTAAACCCAGTTCTGAACGGTTGAATGCCCGATCCCTGCACAATAAGTCTTGCTTCACCGTCAGCCTCATTCACCTGGGAGGAGATGGGGAATGTAGAATCCGCATCCTCTATTAGCCAATCGAAACCTTGAAGTTCAGCTTCGTCAAAAATGGAAGGTATATTTCCCCAAACACGAGTATCGAAAAAACCATCTTCCCGTTTGCCATACACACAGCCTCCCACCTCGTCCATGTGTGCAACGAATACCACCTTCAAATCCTCGTGTGTTGCCTCAGCCTTGTGAAACAGACAAAAACCATCCTTCTCATACGTTCTCTTATAATCGTCACCGAAACGCTCTGTAGCCAGATTAACAACTGGTCCGCAGGCGGTTCCAACCGAAGGAAGTTCTATAAGCTTACAAAGGAAATCATGATCTATCAATAAAGTTCTCCATTGCTGTTCATGGTTCTCACTAACCGTCTTTAGGAGGCATTCATGATACAGGCATATCTTATTATCAAGTTAAATTTGAGGTGTAATAGCTGCTAATTCACATGTTTACAGAACGATATTCTGGCCGTCATATGCCGGGTCAACTCCATCCGGCGTTTCTGAACAAAGCCTGTTATGGTCAAAATCGTGAGAGAGGTGTGTGAGCAGGGTTTGACCAGGTTTCAGAATGTCTACTATTTCCAGTGCCTGATGAAGGCCGAAATGGGTAGAATGGGGATGATAGCGTACTGCATCCAGAATTAACAGATCCAGATTATAAAGTTTTGCCATACTCTCCGATGGAATGAAGTTCACATCCGTTACATAGGCTGCAGATTTCCCGGTTGTGGTGTCTGTAAATCGATATGACTGCACAGGAAGAGTACCATGCATCACTGTAAACGTATCAATCTCAAGACCACACAGCCGAAAGTGAGGCTGTAACTCAACTAGATTGATTCGTGGCTTACCCCCGCCCAGCTGGGTTTGCATAAAAATATAGTTATATATACGCCTTATGTCATCAAGAACTGTGGGTGTACCATACACCGGAATCTCTTCGCCGCTCAGATCATTGAAACGTCTCAGATCATCCAGGCCAAAGATATGGTCTGCATGCGTATGGGTCATCAGCACTGCATCCACCCGATCTAATCCGGTAGCTAGTGCCTGAAAGCGCAGCTCCGGGGTGGTATCTACCAGAATTGTGCCTTCCTCTGATTTGACAACAATGGAGGGACGCATGCGTTTATTGCGTGGTTCAGAGGAGGTACAGACTGCGCATCTGCACCCTATCATAGGCACTCCATGTGATGTTCCACTGCCCAGAATGGTGATATTCATCTCGCTTCCTTCTCTTCAGTCATCGGCTCTGGAATGAGCATGGCAATACAGATCGCGGGAATGGTGAGAAGAGCCAGATAGAGAATTGCAATGCGTAAATCCTTAATAGGAAGAATTACGCCAAAGAAAATAGTCCCAAAGGCTGCCACCACTCTTCCTATATTGTAACAGAAGCCCGCACCGGTGGTACGAAGTAGTGTGGGGAAAAGCATGGGAACATAGAGAGGAAACAGCCCAAAGATTCCCTGGACAAAAAAGTGGGCGAGCACAGCGGGCAATATTATGCTGATATGGTTTCGTGGTACTCCATACGTAAGCCAGAGGAAAAGCCCTGAACCTAGAAACATCAGAACAGCAGAGCGTCTGTAGCCAAAATACTTTGCAATCGCGGCTGCAAAGAAGTTGCCCCCAATGGCAACGAAATTTACCAGCACTGTTACTTCAGCAATATAGTGCTGTCGCGCTTGGGGTGACCAGTTCTGAAGATCTTTCAGCCGTAACAGCTGCTGCGGGAACCAGAAAATGAAAGCCCAGGTGAGGGTGAGGGCAAATGAACATACTAGAATAGTCAGCACCGTGGTTCTTAACAGTCTGCCTTTAAACAGCTCTGCAACCGATGGTTTTTTCTGGATGGATGCTTTGTGCCATGCTTCGGATTCTGGTACTGATTTCCTGAGCCAGAATACCATAACTGCAGGAAGTGCTCCTGCCAGGAAGACCCAGCGGTCGTTGCCAGCAAGCAGTGTTGCAACTCCGCCAGCCAGCAGAAGTCCACACTGAAAGGCAGACTGCAAACCTGCACCTGCCCAGGCACGCCATGGCGGCGGCCATGTCTCAGCGACCAGCGAAGCGCCTGCAGCCCACTCGCCACCAATACCCAAAGCAGTAAGGAACCGGAAGGCGAGCAGCATCTGCCAGTTGACTGCGAACGAGCTAAGACCTGTGAACAGGGCGTAGGTGAGAATGGTGAGACTTAGGGTGCGTACTCTTCCTATCTTGTCACCGATACGTCCAAAGAATGCACCGCCAAGTGCCCAGCCTACCAGAAAGGCGGCTTGAATGAATGCAGCATGGTGGGCAACAACCGGATCGGAAGGAGCCAGATTCATGAGCTGTCCCACAAAAGATGTGGCAACAAGAACGTAGAGATAACCATCCAGACCATCGAACAGCCATCCAAACCATGCAGCAGCACCAACACGCCGTTGCGTGAGTGTGAGGGTGGAAAGGGTAACTGATTGAGTTGAGGATAGTTTAGACATATCAGAATGCTAACACATACAGATTTGTTCGTCAAGAGGGAATGTCAGTATCAGGCGGATTTTATGATTAATACGCATAACAAACTATTAACGGGATATCACTCAGATGTTCATCCTACTTCCACCTCGTGTACTATTGGCAAACTGCCGTAGCAATTCAACTCCCCGGGGTAGGTAATCAGGCTTAGATGTTTTTGCTATCGTCATATGAATGACAAGTTATGAGATTATCCCGATAATGGAAAACTAGTTTTTCAGTACCAAGCTTTTCACCGTCAAATATGTATATGACGGTATACTTATATCCACTCCGCATGATGGGTAACTCTGAAAAATGGGTAAATGAAAGTGCCACGATGAATGTATGAATTAGAAGTTGAGAAACGCAAGGTAGTTGTCATTCTTGAGCATCCGGTGCAGCTGTTAAAGTTAATGCCATTTCTGTTCCCCATCTATCTGGTGTTATCTTACGCTCTTGGTATATTTATTGAATCTATTATAAGATTGAATTCAAATACATTCATTTTTATTTTAATAGGCAGCCTCATGTCTTCTCCGCGAAGGCTTCTGGTGTTCGATTCTGGATTTCTGTATATAACGAGTGTGAACAGCATGTTTGGTCTAAAAGCTGGATTTAAGCGGATTAATTACAAGAATAATGGAAGAATTAATCTTTATGATCTGTACAATCCTGTGTGTACCTACGGTCCATATATGTCGATATTTTCCTGGGAAAACGAACAGGGTAAGCGACGTGTGTTTACATTTTTCAGTTGGAAAGACAGAACAAGTATAATTATGCAATATTTACATGAATTTAGATTAAACGCAATCAGATAGATCGGATATATTTTACGATTATAACACATAATGTTGAATTTTCAATCAGCATCTTTTTTACAATTTATTGCAATAATTGTTAAAAAACAGATTGAAGAAACTCCAACAAATTTCATCAATCTTTTATATTTTTTAATTTTCATGTTTGTGATAGAACATTTATATTCTGCGTTATTGTATCTTAGTTCTGCATCTCTCAGGGATATCTCAGCAGCATCCCGCTGAGATTCCGCAGCTTCACAGCGTGATATTAGCTGTTCCATCATAGTCATCAAATTTGTATCAGATAATGGCATTGCCGTTGACTTCTTTTCTACGAAGTTAAGATATTTCGAAAATTTTCGTCTCCCGTTGATATCTTAGCAGCTGCAGTGAAATGCATGACATCCATACGAGAGAAGTTTGACCTGAAGGCATTGAGGGAATGGCATTTATAATCCGTTGCATGGCATGGACATGCAAGGGATTATCAGAGGTGGTTTACGGGTAGTGAGTGAACTGGTTGCCAGTATTCAAAGTAATGCCAGAACCACCAAGAATGGCACTATAGATATCATCTGCATTACATAAATATCCTCCCAAACAAGACGAGATGTCTCCGTTTGCAACATTGTTTTGTCCCCCAGCTACACTGGAATTAGAACCATTTGCATAATTGAAAGAACCTCCTGAAACAGACGATTCGGTACCTGCTGCATTGTTGTCTCCCCCTCCTGAAACCGAGGATCCAGTTCCAGTTGCCATGTTTCCTTCGCCTGATGTAACTGTTGAATATTGGGCTGATGCGGTATTAGCTATGCCTCCAGTGATAGATGAAAATGTTCCACTAGCTATATTGGATTGACCGCCAACAACTGTAGCATAAAGTGCTGTTATGAAATTGTCACTGCCTGCTACAATACCCCCATAAGAGGTGTAGGTATTTAAATCTCCAAGTATCAGATTATGAGATCCACTAGTCCCGTTAGTACTATAAGAGACGTTATAACCAATAATGAGATTTCCTAATCCGTTGGTTACCGCATCATTATAGAAGTTAGTGGGATCATTAGGGTTTCCATCGGTGGCACCCAGCCCATTCACAATCTGCACATTACATGCTGTGAAAGTCGTGGTGGTCCCAGATGTACTCATGTACTTTGTCTTGTTTTCCTGAG
>JAJZFJ010000025.1:2962-3671 GCA_021805395.1 bacterium | reverse complement strand
TGCAATCCATTTGAGGAAACGTAAAAGGGATGTTGCAAACTTTGATCTGGACAGACTGGCGTTAGCGACCCCTGGCTTTTCGGGTGCTGAGATCGAAGCGGTTGTTGTTGAAGCTCTCTATGATGCATTTGATGAACAGGGGGATCTCACGACAGAATCCATCCTGGAAGCCACTGCGCACACCGTTCCTCTTTCCGTCACCATGCGAGAGCGCATAGAGGAGCTGAGAGAGTGGGCGAATACGAGAGCCCGAATGGCATCCAGTGAAAATGCTGAGGGCATGGAGACGATTACAGAGCAGTTGTCTGCCTCGAAACTTTCCATTCTTAAAGGGGTAGATGAGCGGAAGCTAATGCAGTCTGGTCTGGGCAGTGATTCCAATCAGCTGGAGCAGTTTAATTAAATGAGCGATCGTTTTGACTTTCTGGAAATTGGTGACAAGATCCCAGAGCAGTTACCGCTGGATGGTCCCGTGCCAGTTAGCCAATGGAAACCTACAACGTTACGTCCCGTGGAGGTAATTGGCTCGGAGGGCACAGGGGTTGGTCAGTTCAGATGCCCAACAGCTCTGATAACGGATGGCGATGGTGCTCTCTATGTGGTGGATAGTGGAAACCATAGGGTGCAGCGGATAGCTCTGAACGGTGACGTGATGGTTATAGGCTCTCAGGGATCCGGCAGGGGACAGATGATGGGACCGTCAGGCGTT
>JAJZFJ010000025.1:0-2952 GCA_021805395.1 bacterium | reverse complement strand
AATAGTGCACCTTTGAAACAGTACACTGGTTTCTCAGGTCCATCTGGTATCGTAATAGATTCCGAAGGCAAGCTTTGGGTAGCAGACACGGGCAACTCCCGACTGCTTCGCATAGATACTGTGACAGGAAACTGCATTGGTGGAATCGATAGAAGCATGGGACTATTACGGCCCATAGCAGTAGCCTGTGACAACCTGAAGAACCTGTACATCACAGATGCTCAAACAGCCGATCTGTGCAGGTATACCTATTTTGGCAAGCGTGCCCATGCACTGGGCGAAATAAGAAAGCTTCAGGCTCCATCACAATCCGCAATAAGTAGTGATGGGATTATCTATTTAGCCGAAACCGGAGCAGACAGGTTACACGTATTTGGTTCGGATGGAAACTCAATACTCACTTTAGACATGCCTATGCGAAAGCTTGGTCCACTCAATAAGCCATCTGGAGTTGCAATTGGACCGTTGGGTGAGATCTATGTGAGCGATACCTTGAACCACCGTGTAATTCGATTTGCCTGGGATTAGCAATAGATATGACATTCAAAGTAACTACCGTGTGGGAGAAGCAGCTTCGCATCTCCTACCCGATTTCACGATTCTCCCTCTCCGATAACGGTGTCCTTAAGGTCGCGACGCCACGACCACAGGAACCACGATCCTATAACCTCGTTCATCTATCACTGGATGGAATTGCAGAGATTGTTGCCAAAATATCCGTTGAGACAATGCTCAAACTGGAACTAAACCCCGATTCTGATCTGGCTTCAGGCATGACGTTTAACGATTATTATTTCTTCAGACAAGGAACTAAAACTAGATTTAAGCCTGAATATGCTTTTATCTCCCGAGACATGACATCCTCGTTACCAGGTGGAAATCTTGTAGCAACCTTCACCGACGTTTCTGGTGAAAGTTTTTCAATTGCAGCAGGTACTTCTACTGGTGAACTTCTCTGGATTGAGAATCTGGACTTTGCTCCCACCGCAATTGCTATCGCAGGGGATGGTTCTCTCTATGCAGCAGGATATCAAAGCGGCACAGTCTGCTTAAACGATATTCAGAACAGGGATCTATGGAGGTTCGGTCAGGAGCATCCAATCACTTCGCTCTCCTGCTCAAATACAGGTTTTTTCACCGCATACGGCACAGCTTCAGGATCATTCGGCATAATAGAAGTTCATGGTAAGCGAGTCACCGCAGGTGTTGTACCCGGTAAAATTATTGATCTCTCAATTTCTGGCACACCAGGTTGTCTAGCTTTAATCTATCAGAAAAGCTCGGATATTTCCAAAGCAACTTTATCTCTAATAGGAGGAGATGGTAATGTTGAGTGGGAGAAAACCACAGACTTAACGTTCAACGGTGTATCTCTTTCCAGTTCTGGAAGATACCTTGCAACTTCACAACAGGGAGGCATGGTCTCGCTATATCAGATCGAAAACATTTCGATGTTTGCTATTTCACAGCAGGGTTTATGGCGGGAAACTGTTCAGACTGCGGTACAACAGAACAACTATTCGCAGGCACTGAAAGTGTTACGGGATGTGCTTGAGCATAACTCGACTGATTTGGATGCTGCGAAGATGCTGGAAGAACTGAAGATGACCTATTTCCAGAAGCTGACACAGAATATTGGTAATATTTCCACATTTGAGGATCAGATTGCACAAACAGAATTACTTCTCACCGCGCTGAAAGACCTACCAGAAAATCAGGAACTACTATCAGTAACAGTTCACCAGCAGGATGCGGTAATCTTGAAATTACTCTTCAAGAGCGATGAAACTGAGGAGATTACCGAGAAAGAGAGATTGCTTCGTCTGGCAATTCATCTTGATGAGGGTTGTATGGAAGCCAGAAATCGACTTCTGCTATTAAAGCAAAAGCTTGTCGACAAAGAGGATGATGCTGCCGCTGCGTGCGAAGCAGCAGGAGATCTGCAGGGTGCACTGAGTGCTCTGGCAAGAGCACAGGAAGTGATGTACTCCAATGACAGGGCTGCTAACATAGAGCGACTTGAGGTGAAGAAGCTGTTTGTCACAGGGATGGCTGAATATGATGCTGAGAACTACTCTGAAGCGGCATCACTTTTCAAGCGTGTAATCAGTCTGCAGCCAAACCATGTGGAAGCGACCAGATATCTAAATTATGCGGAGAGATTTGCCATTGATGCCTCAGAATCGAACGATCCTATGAAAGAACGGTTCCGGTTTCTGGAGTAGATAACAGCTAGGTGCAGTGACCTGCCGAAGCTAATAACTGTTTCAGTGGTTTTGCAAAAACTTCTGGGCCAGGCTTATCTGATTCTGAACTGCACTGAGGGCAGTCCCGCCTTCCGATGTTCTGCTGTTTACACTGGCCAAGACTGTCATGGCTTTGAGTGCATCTGGTATCCTGTCACCTAGTTCGGGAGTTATCTTCTGCATATCCTCTTCCGTTAGATTCTCCAGAGATATTTTATGACTGAGGCAGTATTGCACAACTCCACCAACAACATCATGAGCATCTCTAAATGGCATACCTCCTCGAACAAGGTAATCAGCCAGATCTGTCGCAGTTGAAAAGTCTCCAAATGTGGCTGATTCCATCTTCTCCCGCTGGAATTTTGCAGTTTTCATCATGAGGTTCGCAGCCGGAAGCAGCAGCATTAGAGTGTCCAGTGTATCGAAGAGAGGCTCTTTGTCCTCCTGCATATCTTTATTGTATGCAAGGGGCAGTCCCTTCATCACTGTGAGCATTGCAATCAGATTTCCGTAAACTCTTCCTGTCTTTCCTCGCAACAACTCGGCAACATCCGGGTTTTTCTTCTGCGGCATTATGCTGCTACCAGTAGTTACCTTGTCGTCCAGTATCACATAGGCGTATTCCGGGCTGTTCCAGATGATTATCTCTTCAGCCAGACGAGACAGGTGCATGGAGAGTAAAGCACAGGTGGAGAGCAACTCAATG
>JAJZFJ010000044.1 GCA_021805395.1 bacterium | reverse complement strand
TTTATTGCAATAAAATAGGGGGGGGTAAAAATTTTTTGTATTGCTTTCACTTTGTAAATCCACTTTCCCTCATGGATTAGAACAGTTTAGAATTATACAGAAAGTTAATGCGGATATATTATCACAGGTTCCTGTTAATGTCAACAGATTTTTCATAGGTTTGGTTCCAAAATCGCGAAAATAATTCAAAATACTTTACGAAACTAAGTTTTTGAGCACACGTTCATGCTTTAATTTCATCTGCATCCGGTATTAGAAGATGAATCCGCAACTTAGTGACACATACTGAACATGTATCGGGAGGCAAAATGATCATCATATTCTATTGATATCAGTGCTGATGCATAGGTGGATTTGTAAGCATCAATAATCTCAGATTCTATACAAGTTAACACCCCCTTTAGACATTTCATACTGGTGGCTACTGGCCTTCTACACGTTTTGCAAAGGTATTGGGATGACGTATCGCCAGTTGCGGACATATGGCAGGCAGGCAGCCATTGGCAGTGATGTACATCCCCGGGTTTGGCAGCTGCCCACCAATAAATCCAAATTGGGGTTTCATCAGTATCTGTAGAGTGACGCTAGGTGCAACTGCACTGTTTCGAACTGCATAGTAGAGTTGTGGAATGGCCTGAATTGCTAATGTTGCCTGCTCCTGATTTAACATAGAAGCTTTGAGCGCATGATGTTCAAGCAGTTTTTGCTCTTCTGCTGTTAGACTCATGAAGAACTGCATGAATGGTTGAGCCTGTTCCAGCAGATCGGAAGTACGTTCGAATGGTCTCAAAACATACCTGGGACTATCAGTATTGAACACTCCATGCTGGGGCTCTCTCACAAAATACTTCAGACCATACTCAATCTGGTAGGGTGTGAGTTTCTTCATGGCATCTTGAGAGACTGCAAGTTGGATGACCATTGCTGAGCGAAGATCCTTAAAAGTGGATTCCATTGTTGAATAACTTTCAGTACTTTTCGGCAGCTGATTTACCCATGAATTCAGGATTGACTGAGGGACTTCCAGCCTGTCATCTCTGTACCACCGATTGTCTCGCACCAGAACAATCCCATTAGATATCTTGCGCCAGCTACAGTCATTTGTTGCTTCCATCTTGTTCAGTTCAAGATTCAGAGTGGTTTTTAACGGGGTACCTTGCTGGGCAGGATCCATTGGCTTTTCCGCAAGGCTATAGTAGTCTGAAATATACTCCATCCCTGTCTGTCTTTCCAGCCAGTTTAACTGATCGGAACGTCTAAGAGGACTAGCATTTTCCTGCATTAATGTTGACTGTACAGATTCTCTGGGACTGGGAAAGTATGGACCTTTAGGGATTACGGGTGGCGGAAGAACAGCAGCAGGGTTAATATTCCAGAATTTTGTTCGCTGATAGCTGGCGAGTGACCGATAAAGATACCCTGCCTGAGAAATATGAGCCTGTACATATTTTAACAGCGGAGCCTGATTCATTTGCGCTGCGAGGGAAGGGGGCGATAAAACAGGTTGAAGTTAGCTGTACCATCTGGAAAGGGCAGTAGTGACCCCTGCTTTCCATCCGGGTTAACTGTGAAGCAAGTTAATCCAGATGAACATGTGAAACAGACAGGAGGATTGAGAGCGATGAGATTATTGAGATTGGGACCCTGTTCTCCGGGTTTCATAATGGTGTTTCCAAACAGGGAAAGTATCTTCTGATCTGATTTTGAAAGCAGGTTGAATGGAATAAACAGATCTGCTGCACCAACCACATGTATTTTAGAGTCCCTTGAGAGTTGTGGTTCTGTGGATGTTACAATACGATGAATGAGTGAAGGAGGTAACTGCATGAAAAAATTGTGAAGCGGATCATCTAGCTGGTTATCCTGCTTTGCTTGCTCCGGGTCGATTTCCACTGATGGTAAGACTGGAGTATAAGCAGATTCCAGGGCATGAATCAGGCTTTGTCTTTCTAAATTGTTATATCTTTGAACTGCCTGTTTATAGAGATCCCACCAGGTATTCTCTTTTTGTATCAGGCTATTGGATGGTTCCAGGACGAAACTGTTTTGCGTTAATCCCTGGACCCAAACCCCCGGCAATAGTTTGGAGACTGCATCCATTATCTGGTATAGAGGCCGGTTAATGAGGTGCATCTGGAGCTTTTGATGCTGTATGACTGTTGAACATTGCAAGACTACCGTTTTGTCACTCAGTTTTCGGCATAGAGAGTTCAGGCTGATGGGATCTGCATCAATTGTGATCTGTCTTTGGAGAATTGGTAGATGATCTAAATTCGGAATGTTGTTAGATGAAGCATATATTTTGGAAGCTGAGAGTATTGTAAAGCCTGCAATCAGTAGTCTCCTTTGTACAAGCAGTTGGGATGTTATACATTTATGTTTGAACATTAATAAATCTCCAGCCTTAATAGATGGCAATCAGGGAATCCACAAATAATGAATAGGCAGTATTGTTCTGAATATAAACGACTACATTTATCATTTCTGGGAACAAATTTCGATACATTCATGAAATCTCCTGCAAACTTGCTAGTAGTTCCCCTCGTTTATTGTAAATTATTTCATTGAGTGACGTAATTAGCAGGAAATTAGAAACAGACAGGATCGCAAAATAACTGGCTGGGTGGTTGATCCTGCATTGAATGAATCGGCTGCACCGGTAACCACATGTTATCAGTGCTGATAGTGATAGTACACATGATGCAAGCTCCTGTATTCCCTGGCGTGAATGAGCAGATAGCGTACAAGCGCATAAAAGGTTACTCTTCTAAAATCTTGAATAGCTTTACCTAGCCCAGAGACGACGTCATTCCGACTACAATGTTGAGAAATACAATTCCGTTCTGAGAAGAAGTGGTGTCGCTGAATGTACGTATTACTAGTATCCTCAGGTAATTATTCGTACGATGGGTACTATTTTAATCATGACAAGTCTCACAATTCGTGAATACTTATGACCGAGAATGTCGTCTAAACGTAGACTTCTGCAATTATTAGTTATCCAATCGATAATCATTTTCAATACGCTAGGAACATTGATGCCCCAAAATACTCACACTTCCAACCTCTTCCCGATAGCCGGAATCTGTATTACCCTCGGACTTCTTCTTGCGGGTTGTGGAGGTGGCGGAGGAAGCAGCACCACAACTGCTACTGGTACTCCGTTGCCAGTTCCTGGCCCCTATGCAAGCAGAGCAGTGTGTGCTGCCACTACTCCCACCCCGGGAATTCCAAAGTGGACAATCCTTATCTATATGGAAGCTGGGAACAATCTTCAGCCAGACAGCCTCATCAATGTCTCACAGATTGCCTCCGTTGGGTCGAATGCAAATGTGAATATCGTGCTGCAATGGAAGCAAATTCCAGCATCAATGACGAACTCCTGTCCCAACTGTGATCCATCTTTTTACGGTGTAAGGCGGTATTTTATACACCCTCATGATGCAGCCGATGTTACGGCAATTGCGAATGGGAATACCACTGTAATGGCTGGTGACAGACTGCCTGATCCATCTGCAAATGTGCCTGTGAATACTTCCGGTTTCACAGACACCTTGCCCGATCCTAATGGCAAACCCAATGGCACTGAAGATATGGGCAGTTACCATGCTCTGGCTGATTTTGTTAAATGGGGCACCACAAACTATCCGGCATCTCATACTGGACTTCTTATC
>JAJZFJ010000198.1 GCA_021805395.1 bacterium | reverse complement strand
TCACATCATCGTTTATACCCGGCACGCTGCCAGTGCTCCAGTTGCCCGCAACATCCCAGTATCCATTGCCAGCCAGATTCCAGATTACAGAAGCAGCGTCTGCTGTAGAAACGGTACTAACACCAAGTACTCCTGTGGCAACAAAACTGATCCACTTTCGATTACGTTTAACTTTTCTGAGAGATATCGTTGGTCGAGTTCCCAAGGTTTTAAATCCTCCTGAGCCAATTGGCTACCATACTTAAAAAAAGATATCTAACTATGAGCTTTCAAACCTGAAGACCAATTTTTCTATAAGCTCTAGCTTATTAAAGTCTTCTGTGGCAAAGCAAGATAATTGATCTACCTGCACTCTCCTCCCCCGAATAATAAAACTACATTAATCCTGCAATACTTTTCTGAGATTGCAGGCACGTTGAGTACAATCATGTGGTTAAGATGACATCCATGGCATTCTCTATCCAATAAACAGGCTGTCTGTTTTGATCATGAGATATCTAAACAACTGGCAGCTGAGATATATGTTTTTCACACTTCATGCATCTGTATAACATTATATTGAGCTACCGTTAAAGTAACGTTAAACACCAAATTGAAAATTATTTCATTTCTAAAACTGGTAGAAATGCTTATGTAGAACTTAAATTAAGTAACATTTATCTATGAAGCTCTTGGTATTGCCCGGGAAACACATTACATACTTTTCAAATGAAAGTCTATTTTTATTGCATTCTTTGTTACTAAAACCCACTCGTACACCATAAATTAAGCCGATTTGGCCAGAAAAGTGCTATAGTTTCTCAAATGCTTATGCCGGAACAATGGAATATATAAGTACATACTCTCGCACACGTATTCACACATACTGTCAATCATATTAATCATCCGAGATCTAAACATGCGAATTTTACTACTATCCCAGTTTGCATTGGAAGACAACGGAAAACGATTTGAACCGATGAGCTCCTATAAGGCATCTGCACTTCTTGCACTTCTTTCATACTACCCAGGTCGTGTTTTCTCGCGTGAAGTGTTAGCCGAACTCTTTTGGCCTGAAGTCACACCTGTTGCAAGCCGTACAAGTTTGCGGGGTGCCTTGTTCCTTATTAGGGAGCTGTTTTCGTCCGTTGGTGTTGAACCAGATACCGTAATTCAATCCTCTCGTACGCAAATCTCATTCAACCAGCAGTCGTTCATAACCGACGTGATGGAGTTTATGGCTGCCATGCAACTTGCAGACCAGGCTAAACATCCGCATGAAAAGTTGAGCTATCTCAGCAAGGCAGTTTCCATGTATTCGGGTGATCTGCTTCCGGGTTATTATGAAAGCTGGGTATCTGGCGAGCGGGAAAAATTGGCTGAAATGTATCTGTCAGCACTAAGACAGATAGAAGTAAACAGCCTTTCAACTGGTGATAAATCATCAGCAATAGCAGCTCTCAAGAAGATAATTACTGCCGATCCTGTAGAAGAAGAAGCATACTTGCGCCTCATGCGGTTATACATGGAGGAACACAGACCAGATTTAGCTGTCACTCTCTATCAGCGCCTGGAAACGACGTTGAAGCAGCAAATGGAGATCTCACCTTCAGCGGAAGCACAAGAGTTGGCTGCATCACTTTCAATCAAAAAATCTGCACACAAACCGAACATTCCAGATGATCTTAGTCTGAATGCAGATCAAACGAAGGATGAAAAGCCATCTCAAGAAAATCTGGTTAACAACACTTCACTTCCACAAGCCATGAACAGTTTTAGAGGACGATCTCATGAGACAGACTGGCTGGTTCAAACGCTTAAGGAGTTGAATGGGTTTCCCCGTATTATTACGCTTACAGGCCCTGGTGGAATTGGAAAAACAACACTTGCTGTAGAGGTAGCTAATTGGTGCAGATTATACTTCGCCGGTAGAATCCTGTTTGTGTCACTCACAGAAATCTCCACTGCAGATAAACTGCCGGCAGCGCTGCTGGAAGCTATGGGCATAAATCATATCCCTGCACTAACTCCATTAGATCAGTTCCACCAGGTTGTGGGCGAAACACCGTTTTTACTGATCCTGGATAATATGGAGCAGCTTGTAACATCCGAACAGGCAGGCGCAGTTAGAAAGCTGCTGCTAACCCTATGTAAAAATAACCCTCACCTCAGATGCCTGGCAACTTCTCGTATTAGACTGAATGTGCGCGGTGAACAGTGCTTCCCGGTCCCGCCACTTGCTGTACCATCCGAGAAGGAAGATGATATAACATCCATTGCTAATAATGAGGCGGTAAGTCTTTTTCTGGATAGGGCGCGTGAGACACGTCACGATTTCACACTAACAGTTCACAACATGAAAGCCATTGTTGCACTTTGCAGCAAGTTTGAAGGCATACCTCTTGCAATAGAGCTTGCTGCTGGCTGGGTTTGGGCACTCTCTCCACAGCAGATGCTGGAAAGATTTAATAACTCCCTTAAACTGCAGGCCAGGAATGATAACTCTGTATTAGAAAGACATAGAACCATGAGAGCAATTCTCAATGAAAGTTATGCTCTTCTTTCAGAGATTCATGCAATGGTACTGCGCCATATGGCCATATTCAAAGGGGGTTGTTCGCTGGAGGCCATAGCAGCAATCTGTTCGCAGAATGCGCTGCTTACAGGATCTTTAGAGGATACGGTTCTCTTCTCACTCAGCTCGCTCCTGGATCATTCTCTGGTTGCGGCTGTTACAGAGAATGATGAAGAGATGCGCTACAGGTTATTGGAACCAGTGCGGGAATTTGCAGAAGAGCTGTTAAAAGATACTGATGAAGAGGAATCTGCAAGAGAGAAGCATCTCAACTACTATTTTCATTTTGCAGATCAATGGGCATTGCGTTTAATTGGACCGGACTCACTGGCAGCTCTAACCATACTGCGCAGAGAACAGGATAACATCCGGGCAGCGCTGGAGTATGGCCTCTCCTCACCAGATTATATAGATATCTGTGCGAGATTTGTTTCAGCTCTGGTTAGATTCTGGCATATTAACGGAAACTGGCATGAAGGTCGTGACTACTTATCCAGAGTAATTGAGGCTTTAGATATTTCATTACCAGCTGATCTGGTCATCAAGTGCCTGCACGGAGCGGGTATGCTTGCCTATGCACAGGGCGACTACAACGCTGCCACATTATTGATTCATAAGGCAAATGGTCTGGTAGACAGTATTGACAACCCAGTTTTGAAGGCAGATATTCTCAGCCTCCAAGCATTGGTAGCATACGCTCAGGGGGATTACACGGGAGCAGATTCTATCCTGCGAACAGCACTGGAGATTAGGTCCATTTTGAATGATACCTTTGGATCTGCCCAGTGTTTAAACTATGCAGGCATGGTGGAGGCAGCAAAAGGCAACCGAAATCTGGCTATTAAAAGCTATCGAGAAAGTCTAATCCTGTTTCGGGAATTAAGAGATAAAGCCAGCATAGCGCAGGTTCTGTATAATATGGGCGCAGTGGGCTTTGCCATGGGAGATTATGAGCAGACAAGGGAGTGGACAGAAGAGAGTCTTGCTATTCGAAGGTCCATTGCGGACAAAGGTGGCGTGTGTGCATCCCTCACAACTCTTGCAAACTTAAACGCCATGCAAGGTGATCTGGATACCAGTGAACAGCTAAATCTGGAAGCTCTTTCGATTCGCCGGGAGATAGGAAATCTCGTGGGTGCTGCACA
>JAJZFJ010000191.1 GCA_021805395.1 bacterium | reverse complement strand
ACTTCGATGCAGGCCGATGTGAGCTTTTTGGACCTGTTATGCGGGTCCTCATGTTTCAGCGCATTGTACACCTGTACAGCATCGCTAACTCTGCCTTCCTGCGAATACAGGCCGACAAGCTTGGCTCCTAAAGCGATATCTGAAGGGTGTTGTCTGAATTTCTCAGCCATTACAGGCATGGAGGAATAGAGAGAGTATGCCTGCTTCATGGCAGATGTGAACTGTGGCGCGGGCCTGAATCCTACAATCGAGCCATAAAGATGCCCTTTAGAATCCAGGAATAGAACTGTTGGTAGACCTTGCACTCCATATCTTCTGGCTAATGCCGCGCCATTTGTGTCAGCATTCAGCTTAAGTGGAATAAAATTGCGAGCTTCTGCCTGCACAGTCGGATTAGGGTAGGTTTGTGCATCCAGCTGCTTGCACCACCCACACCATGTAGCCCAAAAATCGACCATCATGAGGTGATGGGTTTTTTGAGATTCGGTAACTGCCTGCTTGTATGTGGGTAACCACTGAATAGCACTTGCGTTGGAAATGACCGGCATAAGAACCAGCGTGAGAACAGCAATCAAACGTTTCAAATAATATATCTCCTGGTATCAATCTATACAATGATACGAAAAATAGCGATGATCTTATTCACTCACCATATTATATCACTGTATTCATTTCCCCGTCGGTATTGCCTGTAACATAGTGCATTATGGCTGAGGCGGCAGGGAGATGTTTATGGGTGTATCTGTGTTATCCATCTGATGATTCTCGAATGAACAGACCAGGAACCAGGGAAATTCATATAAAGATTGTCTTGGCACCAAGGAGCGGAACATAAAGAGCGATATGTAAGAGGTATAGAGTCAGAATACGTGATTGTACCAATAGATTTGCAGCGAAATTGTACTGCATGTGAGGATTTGGAATTAAATTAGCCTGTTCATATATAGTTTAGTTCTTGTGGTGTATGTGGTCCAAAAATGGAATGTGAGGCATTTGTGAACGTAATTCTGCTGTCCATAGAATATCAAACGATTAAATGTTAAATTTCATTCTCCAGCGTTTTGAAGCTTTCAATTAGATAATCTTGTAACGGATGTTTACCATCCTCCCTTAGCCAGTTCTCTTTCGCCACCCGCATTGCCCCTATTGCTGCCATGGATACCATTCGTAAGGAAGTGCGTTTTGCTGGTTCTGGCCACATTTCACACAGTGTCTGGTATACCGTCACTTCCATTTCCGCAAAGACTCCAGGCATTCTCGCCTTAAGAGATTCTGTGGAACCTAATAGTCTGGCAATAATGATGGCTTCCTCGCGGTTGTGACTGGACATTAACTGTATGATGCTGTCACATGTCGCTTTGAATGGTGTTTTTTCTGTGGATTGTGATAACAGAACTGGTCTAATAGATTTTGCGAAGCCTCCATCCAGAAATGCCATCAGAATAGCCTCTTTAGACTTGAAGTAGTAAAAAAATGTACGCCTGGAAATCCCTGCTGCTGTAGCTATCTCCTCGAGAGTAGTTTGCTCATAACCGTTCTGAACAAAGAGTTTCAGGCCTGTTTGAGCAATTCTCAGCAGAGTTTCACGCCTCTTGCGTTGTCTCAGTCCCTCAGCTTCATTTGATATATCCATCATATTAAAGACCTTCCAAACTCATTCTCATTCCAAGAAGTGCTGTTATTTTACTCTATGGAGCATTAACCGCTGCGAGACAGAATGATTGGTGCGTGATTTGAACATAGAGCAGCTTGACAAATTTTGCACTGCGTGTAATAATTATACATGATTACACTGAGTGTAATTTTATAAGGAGTAAAATTAATGAAGGTTTTTGTTACAGGAGCAACAGGCTTTATTGGCGTGCCGGTTGTACAGGAGTTGATTCACGCTGGTCATGAGGTAGTTGGACTGGCACGTTCCGAACAGGCAGCAAAATCACTTACAGATGCCGGAGCGATTGCACTTCCCGGAGATCTCGAAGATCTGGACAGCCTTAGAAGAGGTGCTGCCTTATCGGATGGTGTGATCCATGCTGGCTTTGTTCATGACTTTTCCAGATTTGAGGAAGTATGCGAGATTGACAGGTGCGCGATTATGGCAATAGGTGATGCACTTGCTGGGAGTAACAGACCGTTTATTGTGACATCGGGGACAGGGGTTGCTATCACACCTGGACGACCGACCACCGAGGAAGATGATCCCAACTCTCCAATGCCTCGTGTTAAATCGGAGTATGCTGCTTCTGAAGTAGCAGGCCGTGGAGTATCTGTTTCCGTGGTAAGATTACCCCAGGTGCATGACAGGGACAAGCAAGGTCTAATATCCTACCTGATAGCAATTGCAAGAGAAAAAGGTGTATCTGCATACGTGGGAGAGGGGCTGAACTGCTGGCCAGCAGTCGCAAGACAGGATGCTGCTAATCTTTACAAGCTGGCTTTCGATAAGGCAGCTCCGTGGGCAAGATACAACGCTGTCGCAGAGCAGGGAGTGTCCTCACGTCAGATTGCGGAGACAATTGGGAAGGTTCTTAAACTCCCCGTGGTATCGAAATCACCTGAGGAGGCAGCAGAGCATTTCGGATGGATGGGTGCTTTTATGAGCTTTGATATGACAGCGTCCAGTGCTCTCACACAGAAGTGGCTGGACTGGCATCCGACCGGACTAGGATTAATCCATGACCTGGAGCAGCTGAATATTGCCTGACATGGTCGTTCTGGTTTTGCTTATTTAGAGAGGCGAGAAGTACGAGCTGGGAGGTGGGCTAGATGCGACAGCCTGCTTCCTGGTTCATTGCTTGTTTTGGATGTGCATACCGCTTGCATACCTGTGGCATCTCTCCCCGCGCCTGCGTCGCGACCCTCCCCCCTCGCCATTCGCTAGCGCTCATTAAGGGAGGGTGGGAGTGTGAGTTGGAAGGTGTGCGGAATTTCCCACAATGGGGTAACGTTACCCCTAAGCAGGGATCGTGCAGCCCCCTTCAGGGGGCTTGTGATCCGTAGGCAATGTCTTTAGGCGTTGCCGCAAAATCTGGAGGTTTCCGGCGACGCCAGCCGCATCTAACCTCTCCCCGCGCGTTGGCGCGACCCTCCCCTCGCCATTCGCTAGCGCTCATTAAGGGAGGGTGTGAGTACGAACTGCTTTGCAACAAGGATTTCCCACAATGGGGTAACGTTACCCCTAAGCAGGGATCGTGCAGCCCCCTTCAGGGGGCTTGTGATCCGTAGGCAATGTCTTTAGGCATTGCCGCAAATCCGGGCTGTTTACGGTGTCGCCAGCCACTTTTTAACCTTTCCCAGCGCCTTCGTCACGACCCCGGAGGGGATGAATCCCCTCCCTGGGTCGACAGCACCCGCCTGCGCGGGTGGGCAGATTACGTGCCATTGCTGTAGAGAATATTGTTGCCCTGTGCGTTCTTATTGCAACAAACCCCATATTTTTGGGATACAGGATGCCTGCCAAATATTTCTTTACGATTCCAGGCGATTATTATCCAATATAAATTTGGCTTTTGTGTGAAACAGATTGTGTTTATATTGAAGCCTTATATAGCGCCAAATATGAGTGTCTGAATTCGTATTCTGCCTCATAAATTAACATAATTTATATCGAATGTTACGGCTTGTAATTAAGCCTCATAAATCAGGAGCTTGTTACTGATGAGAGTATGTGAACTAAATGGATTTGAAATATTTTTGAAAATAACTGGTAAAACCTATTGACAATACTGCAACTACATGATAAGATGGATCCAATCGTTCATTTGG
>JAJZFJ010000291.1 GCA_021805395.1 bacterium | reverse complement strand
TCTCATCCTATCAGTGATCCACTCTATCCCTCCGGCCATCTCGTAATACTTAAAGGCAACCTGTGTCCTGAAGGGTCAGTTGCCAAAGTATCTGGGCTTAAAGAGAGATCTATCACCGGACCTGCACGTGTATTCGATGGTGAAGAGGCCTGTTTCAAAGCCGTGCAGAATTTGGAAGTGAAAGCCGGCGATGTGGTAGTGATTCGTGGTGAGGGGCCGGTTGGCGGACCTGGAATGCGCGAGATGCTTGCTGTTACAGCTGCCATCGTTGGCCAGGGTCTGGGTGACAAGGTGGGGCTGATAACTGATGGCCGTTTCTCAGGCGGCACTCACGGAGTTGTGGTGGGACATGTAGCTCCTGAAGCCTGGGTGGGTGGCCCTATTGCCCTGCTGAAAGATGGCGATATGATTACAATTGATGCCGATCATAAACGGCTGCATGTAGCCCTTAGCGATGAAGAGCTGGCGGAGCGCAAAGCATTATGGGTTGCACCACCTCCTCGAGAGACACGTGGTGTGCTGGCAAAATATGCAAAGTGTGTCAGATCTGCATCTGAAGGCGCAGTTACCTTCTAGCTTCATCCGAAAATTCTGACCTGCAATAAAAAAGCCATCTCACAAATGAATGTGAGATGGCTTTATCAATTACGAAACTTAAGAAGCCTGTCGCAGTTCTGCCTCTGTAAACAGTGTGGGCTCAATGCGTTCCTTCACAGTCTCTTCACTCACCAGACATTTTTTAACATCTTTTGCCGAAGGCACTTCGTACATAATGTTCAGCATCACTTCTTCAATGATTGTACGGAGGGCACGGGCACCTGTACTACGCTGAATTGCCTCATGCGCAATCTGCTTCAAAGCGCCATCGGTGAATTCCAGTTCAACTCCATCGTATTCAAAGAAACGGCTGAACTGCTTCACGAGAGAGTTCTTGGGTTCTACCAGGATGCGAACCAGTGCTTCCTCATCAAGGGCATCCAGAGTTGCAACAACCGGAAGCCTTCCGATAAACTCTGGAATCAGGCCGAACTTAAGCAGATCTTCAGGCAGCACGTGCTGGAAAATGGATCCTCGGGCCAGCATACGGTCTGATTTAGAGGTTATCTTGGAACGCAGACCCATGGTGCTATGGTTCGTTCTTCTTTCGATAATCTCTGCCATTCCTTCGAAAGCTCCTCCGCAGATGAATAGAATATTACTTGTATCTATCTGCATGTATTCCTGCTGTGGATGTTTTCTGCCACCCTGTGGTGGAACATTGGCAACAGTGCCTTCAAGTATTTTAAGCAGTGCCTGCTGCACTCCCTCTCCACTCACATCGCGGGTTATAGAGGGGTTTTCAGACTTGCGGCTGATTTTATCAATCTCATCCACATAAATAATGCCGCGCTGGGCAGCTTTAATCATCTGCTCCTGGTTACCAGGAGGAGCAAAACTCTCTGCAGACTGAATAAGCTTAAGAAGTATATTCTCAACATCTTCGCCAACATAGCCAGCTTCAGTAAGTGATGTAGCATCTGCTATGCAGAAGGGAACCTTGAGAATGCGTGCCAGTGTTTGGGCAAGGAGTGTTTTTCCTGACCCGGTTGGACCAATGAGGAGAATGTTGCTCTTTTGAAGCTCCACATCTCCTTTGGGGGCATTGATCCTTTTGTAGTGATTGTACACCGCAACGGAAAGGTTACGTTTTGCGCGTTCTTGCCCTACCACGTACTGACTAAGAATACGGCAGATCTCCATAGGTTTGGGAACACTGCTCATCGCGTTGTTTCCACCTATAATCGTTTGATCCAGTTCCTGCCCTTCGTTGCGAATCATCTCATTACAGAGATCCACGCAATCCAGGCAGACTCCACCATACATGCCTAGGATCATTTTTTTCACTTGCTCTCGCGTTTTACCGCAGAGCACACAGCGTCCGTCTACCCGTTCGAGTCCTCTGGACAAATCTGGTTCCTCCGTCAGCGGAACATTATTTAGCGGCTGGTTTTATCCAGTACTTTATCAATTATTCCATACTCCATCGCTTCCTGTGAAGACATAAAATAATCTCTGTCCATATCTCTACGAACTTTCTCTGGAGACTGCTTGGTATGAAAGGCTAATATCTGGTGTAAAGTGTCCTGCATTCTCACCATTTCACGCAGGTAGATCTCTGCATCCTGCACTTTTCCACCGTACCCACCACCTACAGAGTGGATCATAATGCGTGAATTTGGCAGAGCATATCTTTTACCATCGTCGCCGCCCGCAAGAAGGACTGCACCCATGGATGCAGCCATACCTACACAGATTGTGGCAACCGGACATTTAACCATCTGCATCACATCGTACATAGCAAGTCCGGCTGAAACACTGCCACCGGGACTGTTGATGTATAGCTCGATGTCTAAATCTGGATCTTCTCTTTCGAGAAATAGTATTTCAGCTATGATGAGATTGGCAATATAGTCATCCACTTCCGCTCCGAGAAAGATGATACGGTCTTTCAGAAGCCTGGAGTAGATGTCATACGAGCGCTCACCACGTCCACTTTGTTCCACAACCATAGGAATGACATTGTTGATCTTGCTGAGAGAGCGTGCGATATCCATTCTCTTACTCCTGTGTTGTCTCTTCAATAGAGTCATTGTTAGAGGATTCATCGGCAGATTCTTCCGAATTCTCTTCTACTACTTCATCCGTGTTTTCATTCTCAGTGAGGCTTGCCAGAAGCTCTTCTTCAATTTCGTCCGGATCCACATCTTCAGTAACAATCTCATCCTCTATTGTGTTATTTGCAAAGAGGAAATTATGGAGTCGGCTTTCGATGAGGGAGTTGCCCAGCATCATTCTGCGACGATCATCCTGAGAAAACTCCTCAACCATCTCTTCGGTTAGGACACCCTGGTTCATCAGGTTGGTGAACTCGTTATCAATATCCTCTTCAGATGGCTGCAAGCCCTCCTGAAGCGACATCTCTCTGAGTGCAAGCATTGCAGTTACCCGAATGGAGCACCTTTGAGCAACCATCTGCTGATGCTGCTCCTGAGTAATGCCATTAACATTCAGGAAAGTACCATACTCCAGATTATTCTCTTTCAGCTTTTGAGACAGCTGTCTGAATTCATCTCTCATCTCTTCGATGACAAGAACCTCTGGGAAATTGATTGTGGAGTTTTTGATAATTTGAGCAATGAGAGCCTGCTCTGCATACTGAATACTATTCCGATTAGCATTCTCTTCCATCACCTGGCGAATCTTTGTTCTGGCTTCGTCCATGTTTGGCGCATCGAAATGTTCTTTAGCAAACTCATCATTCAGCTCTGGCAGCGCTTTGCCAGATATGCTTGTAACTTTCAAATGGTAGTTAACAGTCTTACCAGCTATCTCTGCATCCTGGTAGTCCTCTGGAACAGTTATCTGGAAGCTTCGCTCCTCACCATTTTCCATTCCCATGATGGCTTCGTCAAAACCTGGAGGGTTTTCACCCAGATAGACTAACTGACGTCTTGCTGGCTGGTCATCTTCAGGTTCACCTTCAATGCTTTTTTTGAGTTCAGCTATGACTACATCGTTTTCAACAATTCCACGGTCTGTAACACGCTGTACTTTAGCATTCTTGGTCTGAATATCCTGGATAACTTTATCTATATCTTCTTCTTTAACAGCTTTGATTGGACGTTTGACCGTTAGACCTGTGTATGCACCGAGTGTAACTTCCGGGTTGAGCGAAACTTTTGCCTGGTAGGTGAAGGTTGATCCCTCCACCAGGTCTCCTACCGGAGTAAGCTCTGGAGATCTGCCACCAAATGGGGTAATGTCCTGCTCTTCCAGTGCTTTGATGAGAGTGTCATTTACCATGCGCTGCATGGCATTCTGCATTACTCGGTTACGATCGGCGTAACGCTGTACAAGATTACGGGGCGCTTTGCCTGGCCTGAAACCAGGCACATTCACAACCTTGCCGAACTCGCGATAAGCTCCATCAATGGCGCGGGCAACCTGTGCCTCATCAAGTTCGATATTTACGACCGCAGTACAAGGTGCGGGATACTCAACAGATACCTGCATAAGGGAACGTTCCTTCCGGAGGCTCCATCAACAGAGAGTGTTCCCTGTGCGGAGAAATTGGCTATCAACCTAGAATACATCATAGCTTAAATTGCTGTCAAGCAGAGGGACGCCTGGTCTAGCTCACCCATTTTCATTCTTTATGAAAGTTGCTTGCCAACCTAAGCCCAGAGTGATCTCCCTAAACTAGCTCATATTCATTTCGCATAGTGGAGTGTTTCCAGAAATGGTTTGTGACAGGTGCAGGCAAATTTACATCTGCCATATTGTGTATGTTATGATCTTGTAAACTGACCTCAATCTATTGATTGTCTTGCTTAACAGTTAACTCTTCACAAGATAATATACGAAACCTTCATCGCGAACGATGGCTGCTCCATTGAGTCTATTTTGATTTGAGATAATACGAAAATAGATGACTTCCAATATCAAATTGACCGGAATTGTAGATGGTGTCTTCAGCATGACATTGGTTACCATTTGAAGATAAGTATAAGCTGCAGGACAACTGGAGTTCGCCACTATCCTTCTTAACCAATATGATGGTTTTTGGCCAGCACAGATAATACAATGGCATAAGTCTCAACATTTCACTATCATTGCCGACAGTCTGAACTCCCGCCTGCATAATACTGAGTAGAATTATGCGCTGTAACTGCGGAGTTATATCTTTACCCGAGATGTTTGAAAGTTGTGAAGTCCTTACCAGTCTACTCATATATGACTTTAACTGAGCATTCTCCGCCAGTCCAAGATTATTTCGAATACCATCACAATCTCCATCCAAAATGAATTTGTAGATGTACTCAGATACTTTGTCATTATCTAATTCGGCCTGCTTAAGATTGGGCAGGTAACCATTAGTAAATTGCTGAACTGCTATTAGGTTTGCAGCATGATGAATATACCGTCGAAATCCAGTTGTCATATCACTTTGAAGGGACTGTGGTAGATCATTTATACTCGTTAGAGCCTTGCTTTCATATCCCTTAACAACAATTGTTCCAGGCGTTACAGATTCATACCATCGCCAGTTATTCATAGAGCAGATGGAATTGAGAATCGAGATAATAGGTAACTCCGATAGATTTAGAAAGATCTTATGTCCTCTCAGGTAAGGTGACATTTGTATCTTTATCCCAGACTTCTGTTGAATAGACAGCAGGATTTGATCTATTGTAAACGTGCCTGAAGGCAGATTTATCTGTTTCAATATAGTCGATTTAAGTTTAGATGAGTAGTAAGTTTGAGCGTGTGCAGGCAAAGTACATGTTGCGATTAGTGTTAATACCAGGCAGGTGAGAGATATTCTGTATTTCATTTTGCAGTATATTCTCCTAAATACAGCTCATACGTTTTTTCAAGTGGAACAGGTACTTCTAGCCAGATCTGGATATCGTGTGACAGAATTCCATTAACTCGATTCGAGAACACAGTAAATTGAACGGTCCAGTCAACAGGATGGGCGAGAACATATTGGATTCGACTCCACTCGTAATACGCAGGATACAGCATGCACTCTGTTATCAGGTTTTCAAACATAGTCTGGGAACTGTAGGGCATTTCTGAAATAGCTACCCCACTCTTTTGCTGTAATCGCCCTATTTGGTAAGTGGATAGTGATCCGATCGCCATAGTTGCCATTTTTGTAATTAACTTTTTTGAGGGTGGTTTTGGAATGGCGGATGTTAGAGATTTTGTAATTAAAGCAGCCATTCTCTGCATTTCTGAAAGATTTGTTTGAGGAGCATCATTTACATGATAAAAATCTCTGGTTAAAGTAATGATTTTGGTACTTTTATCATATTTCCAGGCATAATCAAAAATGGAACCAATTTGATTTAGTACTTGCCACAATGTGCCGGATATATCCACATTGTGTACAACGGCTCTAGGAGAATCATTCATCATGAAATTCAAACCATATAACTTGTGTAACTGGTTACAAACTTGAGTAATTGTAACATTAGACATGTTAATTGACAATGTTTGCTTGTAAGAAAATGGCAGAACAACAGCACTCATAATGTTAACACGAGAGCATTGTGAATGACTTATACTTGACAATGAAATACAAATGCACATCAACCACCCTCTAAAGGGAATCTGTCGTACAAAATAGTTCATTCAATCACTCCTCTTTTGTAATAATTCACGAATCCAAATCAAATTACACTTGTACCATTATAGCCCTACTATGAGATTGAAGCACTAAGAGAGTATCGAAATAAAGAGACATAATATAGTAAAGAGTGTGACACATAAGGTCCTACACCCTATAGTCACAGGTGTCGATTTGAGAGCTTTATGAGATGAAAGAATCCGTAGAAGTTTTAAAGTGTAAATTTCAGAGATACATTGCCTTCATAAATAGTGCTGTTTCCACATTAAAATTGGTAGTATATTCCCATTTGATTAAGAGATAGCGAATAGCACTAGGAGTGAGTTTGGAAATCCACTTTCTGTATACTCACCCCTGGTTGAGGGCATACTTTTTACTTTGTCTGTCATTCTCATTCCCGGTCATTGCTACAATTAATTGGCAGCTAGAGGTGTATGGCGCAGCTATTTACTGGCAGTGCTTTCTACCTCACTCACATTACTGCCTGGCAAATGAATTCTATATTCACGAGGACACATGCCAGTGTGCAGCTTGAACCTTTGCGAAAAGTAGATGGGATCCATCCCTACAGATACCGCAATCTGACCAATTGGCAGCCGCGTTCGCACTAACAGCTGTTTTGCCTTCTCCACCCGCTGAAGATCTATATATTGCAGCGGTGAAATACCCACTTCATCCCGAAACAGATGGGCTAGACGGGAGGACGACAGGCAGGCAAACTGTGCAAGTGAATCAACCGACAGATCGTCTTCCAGATGCTGATGAATGTATTGGATAACATCCAGAATTCTGGCATCGCGAAGCTGCTTACGTTGAAGAATAAGACTGTGACACCTTAACAACAGCTCTTCCAATGCGTTCATTGCCAGTTCGAGGCCGTGTGGAGCTGCACTAGAGGTCCATGTAAACATCCGTTTGAAGCAGGCTAAAAAGTCATCCCAGTCATCTGTGTCAACATCTATATACATAAGTCCGTTATGGTGCCTCGGCCATTCCAGCCACTCAAACCAGTGTGGACGTGGGTTGAAATGAACCCACAATAACTCCCATTTACCGCAAGCTTTATCGGTGCGATAGTTATGCACACTGCCCGGAGGAAGAAGTACTACCCTACCTGACATGGTGTACAGAAGTGAATCGGTCTGACCCCCAAATTCCCCTGTGCCCGCAGCAGTGGCAATCAGCAGCCAGTCATCTGTTCCATCCGGACGGGAAGAATAGTAAGTGGAGTCCTTGAAGTAGTGACCTGTCAATAAATGAAGGTATGATGGCAGGTCTATTGCGATGCGATCTCTAATCATAATTTTGACTTCTATATCAAATTAGCAGTTTTCAATAAGTTTATAGCTGATAATCGCACTGCATTTCATCACTCATATCAAGTACAATTCTACCCCAATACTGCTGAACAGACGAGAAGCAAAACTGGTAACAATGGGTACTGCCACACAGATGTGGAGGTTTAACTGTGAGCATAAAACAACATAAATCCACTGATTCATCAGCTAAACCTGCTGTCCAGGTATGCAAAGAGACTGTGGAACTTGAAACCTACATGCCTCATCAACCAGAGAAGCATCCTGCATTTCTTGATAAACGGGTTTACCAAGGCAGCAGCGGCGCTGTTTATCCCCTGCCAGTTACAAGCCGGATAGCAGAATCCTCAAGTTTACGACATTGGGATGGGATATGGTTACAGAACAAATATCTTAGAGTCCTGATATTGCCTGAAATTGGTGGGCGCATTCACATCATCGAAGACCTGACAAACGGGTACGACGTGATATATCGGCAGACAGTGATAAAGCCTGCACTGGTTGGACTTGCAGGTCCATGGATCTCCGGTGGTATTGAATTTAACTGGCCACAACACCATCGTCCTGCAACATTCATGCCTGTAGATACAGAAATTGAGTATCACGGCGATGGTTCCGTTACAGTATGGTGCAGCGATCATGACCCAATTTCGCGCATGAAAGGGATGCACGGCATCTGCCTCCACCCTTCCAGTGCCACTGTGCACCTAAAAGTGCGTCTGTGCAATCGAACGGCATTTGTACAGTCATTTCTATGGTGGGCTAACGCCGCTGCTCGAGTACACGAAGGTTATCAGTCCTTCTTTCCACCAGATGTGAACGTTGTGGCAGATCATGCACGACGTGCCACGAGCACTTTCCCGCTTTGCACCGGTCGGTACTACGGCATAGACTATGGAGAACGTGGAAAGAATGGAGTTCCACCTGAAGAGTGCCCAGCTAACTTCGTGCCGCCAGCATGCTCCGAGGAAGCAGCTAACTCCAGATTAAACTATGCACCCAATGATCTGTCATGGTACGCAAATATTCCAGTCCCCACTTCCTATATGTCTGCATGCTCACGCTATGGGTTCTTTGGTGGCTACGATCACAAAAAGCAGGCGGGCATTGTGCACTATGCTGATCCTTCCATTTCACCTGGCAAAAAGCAGTGGACATGGGGAAATCATGAATTCGGTTACGCATGGGACCGCAATCTTACGGATACCGACGGTCCATACATTGAACTCATGGCTGGAGTATTCACGGATAACCAGCCTGATTTCTCCTGGTTAATGCCGGGTGAAACGCGCACATGGGATCAATACTGGTACCCAATACAGCTGATTGGACCAGCTACGTTTGCTAACCAGCATGGGGCACTCAATCTCAAAACAAGTAACAACCATCTAACGGTGGGAATCTGCGTAGCAACCGAACAGCCCAATTGCACTCTATCTGTATCGGTAGAGAATAGCACTGTATGTTCCACAATCGAGAATATGCTTCCTGGCACACCGTTAATCAAGACAATTGTGAGAAATAGCAAAGTAGAGGCATTGTCAGTACGCATCACACTACGTTCCGGTTCAGGAGACATCCTGATAGATTACAGCCCGGCAGATGTAGTACCAACTGCCGAGGTTCAACCGGCAAAAGAGCCGCTTCCGCCAGAACAGCTGAAGAGTAGTGACGAGCTATATCTTACGGGGTTGCATCTGCTGCAATACAGACATGCTACTCGCAGCCCGGAAGCATACTGGCAGGAAGCCATTGGAAGAGATCCCGATGATGCAAGGTGCTGTACAGCGATGGCACAATTGCACATGCGACGAGGCATGCTGGTGGAAGCCGAAGCCCTTTTGCGGAGGGCAATCAGGCGGCTGACACTTCTTAACGCAAATCCACTGGATGGCGAACCATACTATTTGCTTGGCCTCTGTCTGCAGTATCAAGCAGACAGTCTGGCAACAGATGATCCAGCTTGCGCTGAACTCCTTGTCCAGTCTCTTGAGGCTTTTGAAAAGGCAGCATGGAATAGCCCCTGGTCCACGGCATCGCACTTTGCCATCGCTCAGCTACTTTGCAGAAAGAATAAATGGGAGGCAGCTTCCAGCCATCTGCGCCAGGCCTTGGTGCACGATGTGGAAAACACAGGTGTCATCAATTTGCTGTCGCTGGTTTTACGGCGCATGAACCAGGAAAGCGAAGCCAAATCACTGATCAATCGTGTTCGATCGATTGACCTGCTCGACTGGATGACATGCTTCCTTGACAGCGGTGAAATGCATGCTAACATGTCGGTGCGGCTCGATATAGCCATCGAACTGGCTCAGGCTGGTATGTATGACCTGGCTACGATCGCCCTGGAATCCAGCCAACAGGAATTCGATCGGGAGCTAAAGCGAGACCTTCCAACACAAACCCTGGGAACTGAACCCATGGTCTACTACACACTCGCATGGCTGTATGAGCGTCAGAGTGATGAACAGAAAGCAGCAGCATGCAGGCAGCACGCCCGGAGCTGTGATTCGGACTTCTGCTTCCCTTCGCGCATTGCTGACCAGGCTATCCTCACGTCTGCCATTGCTGCAAACCCTAATGACTGCCGTGCACACTGGCTTTTGGGATGCCTGCTTTACAACTGGAGAAGGCATCATGAGGCGATCCATCATTGGCAGCAGGCTATCAATTCGGGTGCAGGCGATGCTAGGGTATGGCGATGTCTGGGAATGGCATATTTCAATGTTCATGATGATTCAAAGCTTGCCCTCCATGCCTATGAGCAGGCTGCGGTTGCTGCACCGGAGGATTCGCGGATATGTTTTGAAAGAGACCAGTTATGGAAACGAATTGGGCGGTCACCATCCGAACGATTACAGCACCTGAATGATAACCTTGGACTGGTAATTCAGCGAGATGATCTTACTGTTGAATACTGTTCACTGATAACTCACTGCGGAAGTGCTATTAAAGCAATCAACCTGTTGCGGGAACTAAAGTTCCAGCCGTGGGAAGGTGGTGAAGGAATGGTACTTGCTCAGTGGGTACGGGCAAATCTTGTTCTTGGCCGCTCCTTCCTCGCAAATAATCAGGCTGAACGAGCTGAAACCGTCTTTCTGGATGCACTGCATCCCCCCAACAATTTGAGTGAGGCTCGTCATCTTCTGGCAAACGCTTCTGATGTTTGGTACTGGTGCGGTATTGCAATGCAGAAACTGGGCAAACAGAATGAAGCATTCGCAATGTTCAACAAAACAGCGAGCTTTAAAGGCGATTTCCAGGAGATGAGTATTCAGGAGATTTCTGAGATGACCTACTACTCAGCACTAGCGTTACGCAAACTAGACAGATTTAAAGAAGCAGATGCTCTTTTTAATAAACTTTATGAGTACGGCAGATCCCTGACAAACACAGTGGCTGTGATTGATTACTTTGCGACATCCCTGCCGATAATGCTGCTGTTTAATGCGGACATTCAGGCAGCGCAAGTCACAAGAGGGAAGTTTATGCAGGCACAGGCTCTCTATGGTCTTAATCAGCCAGTAGAAGCAGAGGCTATTCTTCGATCCATTATCGCAGCAGATCCATCTCACACTGGTGCCTGTGACCTTCTTGCGGAACTTGAGCAGATAAAGGAGTTGAAACCATGAACTTGAGCAGTGCCGGCGAATCTTCAAACACAGCAGTAAGGTCAAATGGCTATATATGGCTAATTTCTACTGTGGCAGCTCTTGGAGGTCTCCTGTTCGGTTATGACTGGGTTGTAATAGGAGGTGCAAGAGCGTTCTTTGAGGCACATTTTCATATCGTTTCACCTGTAATGTCTGGCTGGGTAAACAGCTGTGCTCTTATAGGCTGTCTGCTTGGGGCGATGATTTCGGGTGCACTCAGTGAAAAGTTCGGGCGAAAACCAATTCTTACATTTGCTGCTGTCACCTTTATAGTTACCTCACTGGGGAACGGCTTGGCACCTGATCTCAATCTATTCATAATCTGGCGCATTCTTGGTGGAGTGGCTATTGGGCTGGCGTCTGCTCTCTCTCCCCTCTACATCTCAGAAACGGCGCCTGCAAACCTGCGCGGGCGTCTTGTTTCCATAAATCAGCTCACTATAGTGGTGGGCATACTCATGGCACAGATTATAAACTGGTACATTGTCCGAAATCTTCCAGGACATGCTTCTCCGGCATATATTGCCCATTCCTGGTTTGGTACTACAAGCTGGCGCTGGATGTTCTGCCTTACAGCCATTCCTGCAGCGTGTTTTTTCTTCGGGATGTTAGCTATACCAGAAAGTCCTCGATGGCTCATAAAGAAGGGCTCAACCAGCAAAGCAAAAGAGGTTCTTTCCCGAATTGGAGGTGCGGATTATGCACAGGCTGAAATTGACGATGTGACAAGCTCTCTTGCCAGAGACACCAGCAGCAAAGTTACCCTTACTCAGCTCATATCGCCACGGCTCCGAAGGGTGCTGATACTCGGAATTGTGCTGGCAGTATTTCAACAGTGGTGCGGTATCAATGTTATCTTCAACTACGCGAACAGCATTTTCAAAAGTGCAGGGTACGACATTGCCGATACGCTTAAGAATATTGTTATGACCGGCTCAATGAACCTTGTTTTTACACTGGTTGCCATGCGTTTTGTGGATATCAGCAGGCGAAAATTGATGCTCATCGGTTCACTTGGTCTTGGCATTATCTACACGAGTCTTGGGCTGGGTTTCTTTGTTCACCTTCAGGGTTTGCCCATGCTAGTACTTGTGCTGATGGCTATTGGTTGCTATGCATCCACCTTGGCACCAGTTACGTGGGTGGTTATATCCGAGATATTCCCAAACAGCATACGCGGAGCTGCTGTGGCAGTCTCTGTAACCGCACTGTGGGCAGCCAGCTTTGTGCTCACTCTCACCTTCCCAGCCCTCAACACCTACCTTGGCCCGGCTGGAACCTTCTGGCTTTACGCTGTAATCTGCATCTCTGGTTTTCTGTTCATTTTGAAATCTCTACCTGAAACCCGAGGGAAAACACTTGAACAGCTGGAGGCAGAGTTAATGCCTGCAGCCAGAATGGAAGACTATGCTCCTTAGAAAGGCGGATTGGATAATACCATGGATTTGAAATTCCTGTGCGCTGCAGCTGCCGGCATATCATCAGTTGCGATAGCCTCCACTGCTCAGCCACCTATAGTGGTGAATGTTTCTGTGAATGGGCACGACACTGGACGCATTTTTCAGGGAATTGGAGCGTTATCGGCAGGTGCAAGTTCCAGACTATTAATCGACTATCCTCCAGCACAGCGTCAGGAGATACTCGACTACCTGTTTAAACCACATTTTGGCGCATCATTGCAGATCAACAAGGTTGAGATTGGTGGGGATATGAACTCCACAGATGGCTCAGAACCCTCGGCACAACGTAGTGCCACTGACCATAACTTTCATCGGGGATATGAGTGGTGGCTGATGAAACAGAGTAAGCTGCTTAATCCAGACATCAAACTCTACGGCCTGGAGTGGGGTGCACCAGGCTGGGTTAATCCATATCATCAGGATACATGGACTAACAGGAATATTCAAACAATTATAAACTGGGTTAAACATGCTAAACAGGACTACGGTCTCAACATTGACTACCTTGGTGGCTGGAATGAACGCGGTTTGAATACCGGATGGTATGAAGCATACAGAAAAGCGCTGAACAGAGCCGGATTTAGCAAAATTCAGATTGTTGCAGACGATAGCTGGGCATGGAATGCAGCTGCGACTGCTGCGAGTGACAGTGCATTCCGCCACTCGTTCAATATAGTTGGCGTCCACTATCCTGCACTTGCGAAGCTGGGAGTTAAGGGTGGCGAGGGAGTTGCACTAGCACTTAACAAACCGGTATGGGAGAGCGAAATGGGCTCTCAGCCCTATGACACGGGTGCGCCAGGCTTGGCTCAATCGTTTAATGACGGCTATATCTCAGGACGAATTACAGCGTATATAAACTGGTCAACTATATGGTCTGTATATGGCGGCTTACCCTATAGAAATTGCGGACTTATGCTTGCAAATGAACCATGGTCCGGTCATTATGTCGTTGGCCCTTCTATCTGGACTGTTGCCCAAACAACGCAATTCGTTCAGCCAGGCTGGCAGTATCTCAACGGTGCCTGCAAATATGTTGACAGAGATCCTGCTGACGGAAGTTGTGTGGCTTTAAAATCCCCGCATGGCAACAACTACAGCATAATTTTCGAAACAGTTACTGCAACAAGAAATGTCACATTTCAGTGCAAGGTCTCTGGAGGGCTTAGCAATTCAGAACTGGTTTGTCGCTCAACTGATCTCAAATCCACCAGCTCAGCAAACTGGTTCGTTCGACGACCAGACATTAAACCATTAGACGGATCATTTTCCATCACTCTCAAACCAGGGGAAGTTGTGTCTGTCTCTACACTTGGAGGTCAGCATCATGGCCGTTTTCCAGTACCACCAAGCGCAGAACTAACCCTCCCCTACCATGACAATTTCCAGGAATATCCACTTGGAGCCACTCCAAGATTGTTCAGTGATCAACAGGGAACTTTCGACATTGCTATGGCTAAAGGTGGACGAAAGGGCAAATGCCTGCGCCAGGAGATTAATACCACTCCAATATTCTGGGATGGTGCTGGAGACCCCAGCACGCTTGTTGGAGACTGGAGATGGCGTAACTACAGAGTTGCAAGCGATGTAATGGATGAGCAGCCAGGGTACGTCGATCTGGTAGGAAGAATGCAGGATACGTTTGGCATGAGTAATGTTATCAGCGGGTACCATCTCAGAATAGATAGCAATGGGACCTGGAAGCTTCTACGTATGAAACGGAAGCAGGCAACACTTCTTGCATCTGGTACTGGCAGCTTCCCCGTGGGAACCTGGCACCGACTTGCCCTTCGCTTCTCATCGAATACCATTAGTGCCTGGATTGATGGCCGTGAGGTTGTAAAGGGACTGATAGATAATGCTTACTATGATGGGCTTGCAGGGTATCAGGTGGGAAGCTGGGGTAGAGCAGAGTTTCAAAATTTTGTTGTCACAAAAGTGAAAACATCCACATTAGCCTCTACTGGTATGGAAGCCAGTGCAACGAGCTTTGAACCAGCCTTCCCACCTGAGCTGGCAATTGATGGCTCATCTGATACATTTTGGCACACTCAGTTCACACCAACTACTGCTCCGCTTCCACAAAGCATAACAATCAAGCTATCAAAAGCCAGCTTGATTGCAGGCATTTCATATCTACCACGACAGGATGGTAACAACAATGGCGATATCACCCGGTTCTCAGTGTCTCTTAGTAGTGATGGCATCCATTTCACTCAGGTAGCAACAGGAAGCTGGTCGGAAGACGCATCACTAAAAGTAGTACATTTTGCACCAAGTAAGGCGCAATGGGTACGACTGACGGCTATTGAAGGGGTTGGAGGATACGCCTCGGCAGCAGAGATCCGTATCATACACGGTTAAGTGGTAACGAAAAAGAATGGTGCATGTACACAGCCCTTGCAAGTGCAGTTCTGACACTTGCGGGCTGACCGTTCCCCTCCGCGGACGAGATGCATCAGGTCAGAAACCTTATAGGCTTAGCTGGTTATTTTGTAAACATTGAATAGCAATAATTATCAATTGCTGAGCTTTGCTCGCATGGGTTAAAACGCACGCCTCACCAGACACTGCCACCTGCGTGGACGAGATGCCGGTACTGTATACTGTACTATGAATTTGTTATGGTGCACGTTACTCCATTGTAGGAAATCCCTGTTGCAAACCAGTTCGTACTCTTACCCTCCCTTAATGAACGC